>CAZLMV010000005.1:14161-27780 GCA_964560625.1 uncultured Bacteroides sp.
CAAAGAAAAGGCCATTCGCAAGCTCAAAGCCTCAAAATCTGACCTCCTCAAGAGCTATTTGGCTCAGTAAATAGTGGAAGAAATTCTATTTCATCGTGATTTCGAAGCCGGCGTCAGTGCGTTCAGCACTCTCGCCGGCTTCAATGTTTGCGATTATGCGGGTGCCGACCCCGCGCAGGTGGCCGCAGATCGCCGGAAGCTCTTGGCATTGCCCGGAGTGGAGGAGATTTTCATGCCGCGGCAGACTCATTCGGTCAACGTGGCCACTCCCGGTGAGGACCTGCAAGGCGTTGACGCACTGGTCACTAACCGCCCCGGCCAATTGCTCTGCATCAACACGGCCGACTGCCTGCCGCTGCTCCTTTTCGACGCGGAGGCGCGAGTGATCGGCGCGGCCCATTGCGGCTGGCGTGGCACCGTTGGCGGCATTGCTCGCGCCACCATGCAGAAAATGAGCGAGTTAGGGGCTCGCCCGGAACGGACCTGCGCCATTGTCGGGCCGCATATCTGCCCGGAGTGTTTCGAAGTCGGCCCCGAGGTGGCCGAGCAGTTTCCGCCGCAGGCCGTGATTTCGCGCCCCGGAGTGAAGCCGCATGTGTCGCTGCTAATGGCAGTTAAGCTCCAGCTCCCCGGGGTTCGGTTCCTCAATTCGCCCCTCTGCTCCATGCATGATTCGCGATTTTACTCCGTGCGCCGCCAGGACCGTGAGCTCCCTTTCCGAACCCTCTCCGCAATTCTCCTCACCCCCTAAATATACCCTCTGCAGGGTATTGCAAAAATCCTGATTTTTCACGAAATTTGCACCCATGAGATTAAGTGAACTCCAACAAGGCCAAGAGGCCTACGTTATCAAAATATTAGGTCACGGCGCCTTCCGTAAGCGCCTGATGGAGATGGGTTTTGTGCGCGGCAAGCTCGTCAAAAACGTCCTCTCCGCGCCCTTCAAGGACCCTGTGAAATACTCCCTGATGGGCTATGAGGTCTCCCTGCGCCGCGCCGAGGCCGAGCTGATTGAGGTCGTCGCCGAGTCAGCCGAAATCCCCGTGGGATTCTCTGACCAGCACCTCCTGGCCAACGACGACGCACCCATCAAGACCGCTGTTGACCTCCAGCGCCGCACCATCACCGTGGCCCTCATCGGCAACCCCAACTGCGGCAAAACATCCATGTTTAACTCCGCCTCCGGCGCCACCGAACACGTGGGCAACTACTCCGGCGTGACCGTCGACGCCAAGGAAGGCACCTTCACCCATGGCGGCTACCGCTTCAAAATCGTTGACCTTCCCGGCACTTACTCTCTCGCCGCTTATTCGCCCGAGGAGCTCTACGTGCGCCGATATTTGCGCGACGAGACCCCCGACGTGATTATCAACGTGGTGGTGGCCAGCAACTTGGCCCGCAATCTTTATCTGACCACGGACCTCATCGACATGGACCGCTCCATGGTCATTGCTCTCAACATGTATGACGAGCTCGAAGAGAGTGGGGCAGTGCTTGATTATCAGCTACTTGGCGGCATGTTTGGCGTGCCCATTGTCCCGACGGTCAGCAAGACCGGCAAGGGGTTGGACGAGCTGTGGGACACCGTGATTCGCGTCTATGAGGGCAAGGAACCCTCCGTGCGCCATATCCACGTGACCCTCGGTGAGGACATCGAAAAAGCCGTCGGCGAGATCAAAACCATCATCAAGGCTGACCGTTCCATAGTGCCGCAATTTTCGCCCCGCTATCTCGCGATTAAGTTCCTTGAAAAGGACTCTGAGGTGGAGGAAATGATGAAGCAACTGCCTCAGTATGACGAACTTTGCGTGGTGCGCAAGCTCAATCGCGACCATATCTCCAAAATCCGCCAGGAGGACGTCGGCGCCGCCATTGCCGCCGAAAAATATGGCTTTATCGACGGCGCCTTGGCCGAAACCCTGACCGGCGAACGCCCCACCTCCAATCGCGCCACGGCCATCATTGACGCCTTCGTGACCAATCGCCTTTTCGGAATTCCGCTCTTCCTCGGGGTGATGTTCTTGGTTTTCTGGTTGACTTTCTCCGTGGGCGAATACCCCATGGGGTGGATTGAAGCGGCCGTTGATTGGATTGGACAGACCGCCGCGAAGATCATGCCTCCGGGACCGCTGACGGACCTCGTGGTTGACGGCATCATCGGCGGCGTTGGCTCCGTAATTGTCTTTCTGCCAAATATTTTGATACTCTATGCCTGCATCTCCTTCATGGAAGATTCCGGCTACATGGCTCGCGCGGCGTTCATCATGGACAAGGCCATGCACCGCATCGGGCTCCACGGCAAGAGCTTCATCCCGATGGTGATGGGCTTCGGCTGCAACGTCCCTGCTATCATGGCCACCCGCGCCATTGAAAGTCGCACCAGCCGATTGATAACTATCCTCATCAACCCGTTTATGAGTTGCTCGGCGCGCCTGCCGATTTATGTGCTCCTTATCGGGACGTTCTTCTCCGCCCATGCCGCGCTGCTCTTCTTCGGGCTATATGCCCTCGGGATCCTTGCCGCGATTATGACGGCGCTGCTACTCAGGCGGTTTGTTTGGAAAACCGACGAGACTCCCTTCGTCATGGAGCTGCCTCCTTACCGAGTGCCCACTCTCAAAGCCACGCTTCACCACACCTGGGGCAAGGGCAAGCAGTACCTCAAAAAGATGGGCGGCATAATCCTCGTGGCGTGCGTAATCGTCTGGGCATTGGACTATTTCCCGCGCCATGAAGATGTGCCTGAACAGGCCGCCGTTGCGCAGGTCGACGACTCAAAAATCGACACTTCGCGCGACTCCTACCTCGAAATGATAGGCAAGGCCGTGAATCCCATCATGCAGCCCATCGGCATGCAATGGCGCGCCACAGTCGCCGCCATCGCCGGCATTCCCGCCAAAGAAATCGTGGTCAGCACCCTCGGTGTGCTCTATGCCGGCACTGACACGGTCGATGACCACACCTTGGGCGCGCGCCTCACCGCCGGCCCGCGGCCCGACTTCACTCCCGCCTCCGCCTTAGCCTTCTTGGTGTTCATCTTGCTCTATTGCCCGTGCATCGCCACGATCACAGCCATAGTCAAGGAAACCGGCTCCTGGCGCTACGGCCTCTTCTCCGCGCTTTACAACACCGCCATCGCCTACGTCTTCGCCTTCCTAACCTACCGCCTCGCCCTCCTCTTCTAACCCGCACCCTTAAGTCTTATAAGTCTTATAAGATTTTATGAGTCTTGTAGGAATTATTGTTGCGGGGGGGCAATATTTTAGGGGGGTGGGGCGTTATTATGGTGTAACTTCTAAAAAATTGAGTGCCTATGGCTGAAATTTATACTCCTAACGGAATTATCCGGTTGAAATCTAATGAGGGCGAAAGCTTTCCGCGGCAGGCCACACTGGTTTATTTGCGGCAGTTTGCCCGCGCTTATTCGCCCCTCTACGGCGGCTTTATCCTCAATTAATAAGGGTAAGTAACTTCCGCCAAGTAAAGCGCTTGCGGGGGCATGGACGTCCCCGCGGCGCAGCGGTCTTTCTTCGCTATGATGGCCGCAAATTCATCGATGCTCAGCTTGCCGCGGCCCACGTCGACGAGCGTGCCGACCACTGCACGCACCATGTTTCGCAAAAATCGGTCGGCCGTGATTATGAATGTCATTCCGCCCGTGGTCGGGTCGGGGACCCATTCGGCGCGCGTCACGTTGCAAATGTTTGTCTTAGCGTCGGAATGTAGCTTGGCAAACGACGTAAAGTCCTCAACATCAAGCAGCAACCTTGCTGCGCGGTTCATGGCCTCATAATCCAATGGTCGCCCGGTGAACCACGTCAGCGGATACAAAAACGGCGACCGCCGGTCGATGGCCTTGTAATGATACGTCCGCGAGGTGGCATCAAAGCGCGCATGAGCCTCCGCATGGACTTCCCTGATTGAATAAACGACTATGTCCTTGCCTAACAGGGCGTTAACTTGCCGCGGCTCAAGGGCTCGCTCGGCGTCAAAATGCGCCACCATCATCGAGGCATTCACTCCGGCGTCGGTGCGTCCGGCCCCGACGATGGGGGTAGGAACCCGCAGCAGAGTGGTCAGCGCATCCTCAATCACTTCCTGCACGGAAAGGGCCCCCGGCTGGCGTTGCCATCCGTGGAAAGGTTCGCCCCGAAAGGCCAATTCCATGAAGTAGCGGGCCATCAGTCGCGCTCTAAGTAGGTGTAACCATACAGTCCCGAGCGGTAGTTGCTCAGGAACTCGCGTCCTTCCTCGGGGGTGATTTTGCCGGCTTTCATTGACGCCGTCACCCAGGTTTCGACGTTTCTGACGAGCTTCTTGGAGTTGAACTGCACATAGTCAAGAACCTCGGCAACTGTCTCGCCGTCAATGATTTTGTCAATTTCGTAGCGGTCCTTGTATACGTCGATATGCACGGCGTTGGTGTCGCCAAACAGGTTGTGCAAGTCGCCCAAAATCTCCTGATAGGCGCCCACTAAGAACACGCCGATATAGTAAGGTTCATTGCCCTTGATGGCGTGGACCGGCAGCGAGTCTGACAGGCCATTGCCCGTGATGAAATGGGCAATTTTGCCGTCGCTGTCGCAGGTCATGTCCTGGATGGTGGCCGTCTTGGTGGGCTTCTCATTCAGGCGGCTGATCGGCATGATCGGGAAAATCTGGTCAATGGCCCAGCTATCGGGGAGCGACTGAAACAGGGAGAAATTGCAGAGATATTTTTCGGGAATCATGCGCTGAATCTTGCGCAATTCCTCCGGCTGATGCTTCATGGAGGAGCAAAGATCAGAGATTTCGCGCGCGATGCTCCAGAAAAGTTGCTCAATCTTGGCGCGGGTTTTCAGGTCAAGAAGGCCGATGGAGAAGAGCTCGAGGGCCTCTTCGCGAATCTGCAGTGCGTCGTGCCACGACTCGAGGCTGCGCGGCTGGTCCAGCTTGTCCCAAATCTGATAAAGCTCGCGCAGGAGTTCGTGGGCGTCGGGTCCAACTTCCTCATTATCATTCCATGAGGGCATGGCCGTGGACCCTAAGGCCTCGATAATCAGCACTGAATGGTGGGCGCTGAGAGAGCGGCCGCTCTCGGTGATGATGTTCGGCTGGCGAATGTCATTTTTGACGCAGACGTCGACCAAGGCGGAGATGGCGTCGTTGGCATACTCCTGGATGGAATAATTCATGGAGCTTTCGCTTGACGACGTGCGAGTGCCGTCATAATCCACGCCCAAGCCGCCGCCAATGTCCACGAAATCAATGTTGAAGCCCATGCGGGTCAGTTGCACGTAGAATTGCACGGCCTCGCGCAGGGCGTTTTTGATGCGGCGAATCTTGGTGATCTGGCTGCCGATGTGGAAGTGAATCAGTCGCAGCGAGTCCTTCATGTCGTTTTTCTCCATGAAATCCACGGCTTCGAGGAGGTCCGACGAATTGAGGCCGAACTTGCTCTGGTCGCCACCGCTTTCTTCCCATTTTCCGGAGCCGGAATTGGAAATCTTGATGCGGATGCCCACGTTGGGCGTGATTTTCAGGCGCTTAGCTATGCGGGCAATGATTTTCAGCTCGTTGAGCTTCTCGACGACAAGATAGATGTTGCGACCCATTTTTTGCGCCAAGAGGGCGAGTTCGATATAATCTTCGTCCTTGTAGCCATTGCAGATAATCAGGGCGTTTTGGTCAATATTCGTGGCCAAGACGGCGTGGAGCTCCGGCTTGGAACCCGCCTCGAGGCCAATGTTGAATTTCTTGCCGTGGCTGACGATTTCCTCAACCACTTCGCGGATCTGATTGACCTTGATGGGGTAGATGACATAGTTTGACGCCTTATAATCATATTCCTGCGCGGCCTGCTTGAAGCAGCGGGAAATCTTCTCGACGCGGTTGTCTAAGATGTCGGGAAAACGCAGCAACACAGGCGCTTGAATGTCGCGCACTTGCAGCTCCTCCATCACTTCGTGGAGGTCAACTGAGGCATAGCCTTCGCGGGGAGTTACGGTGACGTGGCCTTTTTCGTTGATGGAAAAGTAGGTCAGGCCCCAGCCGTTGATGTTATACAGTTCGGCGCTGTCTTCAATTCGCCATTTTCGCATATTCTTAGGTAATTCTTATAATTTTTGTAATTCTTATAAACACTAAAACCACAGTTAAACCATTGTTAAACAACCGTTCAACTCATTTCCGGGGGTAAGCTTTCAGCTATCGCTTGCCGTGAGAGTTCAATCAGGTCCGGCTCGGATGAGGCGATGGGCGGGTGGATTGTCAGGATGATTTTGCCGGGGCGGTGGAGCTTGGCAAAGCGGGGCATCACCTTGAATGAGCCGTCGATGGTCAGCGGCACCACGGGGAGGCCAAACTCCTGAGCAAGGGTGTAGGCTCCGCGCTTGAAGCGGCGCATTTTGCCGTCCCAGGTGCGTGCGCCCTCGGGGAAGACCACCAAGCTCATGCCGCCGGCAAGCTGCTTTTCGGCGTCGACCATGGTCTGCTTGATGGCGTGAGGCGACGAATTATCCACGAAAATCTGACCCGAGCGACGGCAGGCGCAGCCCACCATCGGGATTTTTTCAAGGCTTTTCTTCATCATCCAGCGGAAGTTATGGCCCAAGAAGCCATAGATGGAAAAGATATCGTAGGCGCCCTGATGATTGGCCACGAAGACATAGCTCGTGCCGCGCGAAATGTGTTCGCGCCCATGGACTTCAACCCTGACGAGCGAGAGCAGACACATCACCCTCGACCAGAGCGCCGGCGGGTAATAACCCCACCAGCGACCGCCGAAAAGCATTGACCCAAAGGCCGTTATGATCGCAGTAATGACCGTGACGACGAGCATCAGCGGCAGCATGATCAAAATCTGATAAATTCTAAAAAGCCAAATCATTTCTTTAATTTCCAGATTACGGCCCCATGTTCCGGCACCTTGGTTACAAACGGATATTCAGAGGAGACAATTTTGCGGGATTTCACCCCTTCAAGGAGCTCTACGGCCTTGTAGTCGCCCTCGGCAATGCCAAGGCAATCAAAGGCGTGGCGCGGCAGGCGAATTTCCATGTCGGCAGCTTCGGAGCCGAAATTCACGGCAATAAGGAGCGTTTCTCCTTGATAATGACGCAGATATGCATACTGGCGGTGAGGGTTAAACGCCGGATTATCATAGTTGACATACATCAGGTCGAAGAAGGCGCCGTCGGTGATGGCCTTTTCGTCGCGGGCCACGTTGAGCACCTTCATATACATGTTTCGGAGCTTGACCTCATCCTCTGTAAGCTCTGCCGTGGAGGGCTTACCGCCTTTGAGCCAGCGAGATATGGTCGGGATGGTCCAGTAGTCAAAAATGGTGGTGCGCCCGTCCTCGCCGCTGAATCCTTCCGAATCCATGCCGCGCTCGCCCAATTCCTGTCCAAAGTAGATCATCATCGGCCCTGTGGAGAAGGTGGAGGCTACGGTCAGCGACGGGAGCACGGTCATGGCGTCGCCGGCATAGAAGGGCGACGCATAGCGCTGCTCGTCGTGATTCTCAAGGAAATTGAGCATGTGGGGACCAAGGCCGTCAACCGTCTGCCAGCACGCCGTGATGCGGTCGGCGCCGACGCCGAAACATTGGATGGCCCGCAGAGTGTCATAGAGGTTCACCTTGTCGTAAAGATAGTCAAAACCCGCGTCAATAAAGGGCCGATAGAGGTTTACGTCGTAGATCTCGGCGATGAATTCTATCCCTTTTTTGACCTTACGCACCTGAGGGATGGCCCACTGCCAGAACTCTATGGGCACCATGAAGGCCATGTCGCAGCGGAAGCCGTCAATTCCTTTCGCGGCCCAGAATTTCAGGATGTCGACCATCTTGAACCACGTGTCAGGAATCGGGTCAAAATGCTTGTGGCCACCTCCGCAATAGTCCACGCCATAGTTCAGCTTGACGGTTTCATACCAGTCATTTCGGTCAGGCGAGGGGGTGAAGCAGTCATTGCCCGAGGCTTTGGCCGGCTCCTCGACATAGTCGCCAAGGTGGACGTTGGTGGGCGAGAATCGGGTGCCGGGCAGGTAGTAGAAGTTATTTTGCGGGTTGAAATGATGAGAGGTAATGTCGTCAGCACCAAGGTCTTTGACTCCCTTGGGGGCGGCGTCGGAATGATATTCGCGGCCCACGTGGTTCGGCACGAAGTCGATGATGACTTTCAGCCCCAATTTATGGGCGCGCTCCACTAAGGCGTCAAATTCCTCCATGCGCTTGGCGGGATTGACGGCCAAGTCCGGGTCCACGTCATAATAATCCGTAATGGCATAAGGCGAGCCGGCTTCCCCCTTGATTACGTGAGGGTTATGCTTGCGGATGCCATAGCGCGAATAGTCGGGACGATGGGCATGCTCAATGACGCCCGTGAACCAAACATGAGTGGCCCCGAGCGACTTGATGGCGCGCAGAGCCGACGAAGTGATATCCTTGAACTTGCCGGAGCCGTTTTGCTCGATGGTTCCGCAGGGGGTGGGGTTTTCCGTCCGATTCCCAAAAAGGCGCGGCAAAAGTTGATAAATTATCGGTTTCATAGCTTATTATATCCAGTCAGAAAATAAGTGCGCGTGAATTCCTCCGGCCGGAGTATGGTTTTGCCATACTTGACCAAATCCACGTCCATTTCCACAATTCCTCGGCATTTCGACTCGGCCGAGCGTCCACATTCCGCCTCAAACTCCTTGCCCAACTGAATCAGGCGCTCCGCCTCAAGAGCCGTGCGGACCTTGACCACCATGTTCAGATAGTCAGGGGCGACGCCATTGAGAGCGCGCGTGCGGTAAATTCCGGAGCTTGCCGCCGCCGGGAAGTGGGACGCGAGCCAGCGCGTGGCGGCGGCCATCATCTCCTCCTTGGCGGGGCAGTTAGAGCCCAAGGTCAGAATGCATTCGGTCATTGAATCACGCCCTTAAGGGTTAAGGCAATGCGCCCGCGGTCATAGTCCACGTCCATCACTCGGGCGCGCACGGTTTGGTCCATGTGGACCACCTCAAGCGGGTTGGTAATGAAGGCCTCGCTCAGTTGCGACACGTGGATCAGTCCGTTTTCCTTGATTCCGAGGTCCACGAATGCGCCAAAGGCCGTGATATTGTTGATTTTGCCGGTGACTTCCATGCCCGGGATGAGGCTGCGAATGGAGTTGATGCCCTCGCCTAACTGAGTGGTTTCCACCTCGCCGCGCGGGTCGCGCCCGGGCTTGGCGAGTTCGTCAAGAATCATCCGCAGGGTGGATTCGCCGGTGGTCTTATCGATGTAGTTGGCAATGTTGATGTCGGAAGGTTTGAGCTTGTCAACGGTGGTGCGGCAATCCTTGGCCATCTGCTCCACTAATTCGTAGCGTTCGGGGTGGATTGCAGTGTTATCCAACGGGTTAGAGCCGCCGGGAATGCGCAGGAAGCCCGCACACTGCTGATAGGCCTTTTCGCCCATGCGGGGCACGTTCATCAGCTCCTGGCGGCAGCTGAAGGGGCCGTTTTCGTCGCGATATTTGACAATGTAGTTGGCCAAGGCGGGGCCGATGCCGCTGACGTAGCCAAGCAGCGCCGATGAGGCCGTGTTGACGTTGACACCCACGCTGTTGACGCAGCTTTCCACCGTGTTATCAAGCGATTGCTGCAGCTTGGCCTGGTCAACGTCGTGCTGATACTGGCCCACGCCGATGCTCTTCGGCTCAATCTTTACCAACTCGGCCAACGGGTCCAACACTCGGCGACCGATGCTCACGGCGCTCCTAACCGTCAGGTCCAAGTCAGGAAATTCGGCCCGCGCGAGCTCTGACGCCGAATAAACCGACGCGCCATCTTCGCTCACCGACATGATCTGGACCTTGCGCGGATAGCGCACGTTGCGCAGGAATTTCTCCGTCTCGCGGCCGGCCGTGCCGCTGCCCACGGCGATGACGTCAATCCGCAGATTGTCAACCATGGAGCAGAGCGTATAAGTTGAGCCCATCACGTCGGCCTGCGGCGGATTGGGGTAGATGATTTCATAGGCAAGGAATTGGCCCTGCTCGTCGAGACACACAACTTTGCAGCCCGACTTAAAGCCCGGGTCGATGCCCATGATGCGCTTGCCAAACATTGGCGGCGACATGAGCCGCTGGCGCAGATTGTCGGCAAACATATCGATGGCCGCAGCGTCGGCTTTCTCCTTGGCGGCTGCCGCGATTTCCGATTCGATTGAGGGACGAATTAGGCGCCGATAGGAGTCCTTGACGGCGGCGGAGACTAAGTCGGCGCTCTCGCGCGTGGCGTCAGGCTTGACGAAGAAGCGACCCAAGCGGTCAATCATCTCCGTGTCGTTAATGGAAATGTCGACTTTCAAAATTCCCTCCGACTCGCCGCGGCGAATGGCTAAATAGCAATGTGAGGGCACTTGGCGCAGCGGCTTGGAGTATTCGTAATAGTTCTTATAGAGGTCGTCGGCCGTGTTTTCCGCCTTTTTATTTAAGGTGGAGCTCAGGATGGCGCCGCGCTGATAACGCGAGCGGACCAAATTGCGCGCCTTTTCGTTTTCGCTCATCCATTCGGCAATGATGTCCTGGGCGCCGCTCAGGGCCTCGTCGATTGACGTAACTTTCTTGCCGTCAACGTATTTCTTCGCTATGAGGTCAAAGCCCACGGCATTTTGCGCCATGATAATCTTGGCCAAGGGCTCGAGGCCTTTTTCGCGGGCCATTTCTGCGCGAGTGGTGCGTTTGGGTTTGAAGGGCAGGTAGATATCCTCCAAGGTGGCCGAGTCGAGCGTGCGCTCTATGCGGTCAGCCAATTCCGGGGTCAGGGCGCCCGCTTGCTTGATTTGCTCAACGATAAATTCGCGGCGCTTGACGTAATCTCTCAGCGCTTCGAGTTTCATCTGGATGGCTCTGACCTGAATCTCATCGAGGTCAAGGGTTTGCTCCTTGCGATAACGGGCTATGAACGGGACGGTGCAGCCATCGTCAAGAAGTTTAATCACGGCGTTGACCTGCTTTCGCTGGAGGTTCAGTTCGTTGCCGATAATCGAGGGGAAGTCGGTAGTGGGGATTCTCACGTCTTTTTAGCGTTTCTTTTTAGGAATAAGAGTAAAAATGGTTACCTCGGGGGTTGCTCCGATGCGCATCGGTACCCCGACGGCACCGGCGCCTATATTTACGTAGAGCGGACGGCGTCCGTCTCGAGATTCATAAAGTCCGCCCCAGGTGTCATATCTCAGGGCTGCGGGGCTCAGTCGGCCGATGGCCATCTGCATGGCATGGGTGTGGCCGCTCAGCGTCAGGTCGATTTTCAGCGAATCGTCAGGCTCCACCTCCCGCTGCCAGTGCACCGGGTTATGAGTCAGCAGAACCTTCACGGCCGAATCGCCAAGGGTGGGGTAGGCCTCGCCGAGGTCCCCGTAAGTGGGAAATGGCGGCTCGCCCCAGTTTTCTACACCTATTATTATAATAGAGTCTGCGGGATTCTCGCCATAGACCACCGTCGAGCTGTTAGTCAGCAGTTCCCAATCCATGGCCAACTGCATGTCCATCAGCTCCCACATGTTCTGCTCCTTGTCCTGCGGCGTCGGCCAGTCTATATAGTCGCCATAATCATGGTTGCCCAAAATCGAAAACACTCCGTCTCGGGCATCAAGGCGGCTCAGCGAGCTGACAAACGGCTTCAACTCCTTGGCCTGGCGATTGACAATGTCGCCGGTGAAGACTATCATGTCGGGATGCTGTTCATTGACCACCGTGACCAACTTATTGACGAAGGCGGTGTCGGTCCCGAACGTGCCGACGTGGAGGTCAGAAATCTGAGCTATCCTATAGCCGGCAAAACTCTGCGGCAGGTCGTCAACCCTCACCGTGACCTCATTCACCTGAATGTGATAACGATTAATCAACGCGCCCCACCACATGGTTAGGAACGCCACGATGGCGCAAACCACTCCGGCCACACTGATGCCCTTGACGCGCTTTCGCCCCCAAAGCTTCGGAATCGACGCTATGAGGTCGAAAATCACGAAAATCAATTTCCCCGCATAAACCGTCAGGTAGAAAAACAACATCCACATTGACAGCTGAAGCATTTGGTCGCTCTCCCCGCGCTTGGGCAAACAGAGGAAAACCACAATGTAGACCAGGAAAAAAGCGCTCTCCAAAAGCTGAAACCTCGCGGCACTCAGCCGGCGGCTCCTCTGCCACGCGGCAAAAAAGATATAAGCATCCGTTGCCACCTGCACAAGCAGGCAAATCATCACCATGATGACCGGTAATCTCATTTGAACAGCTTATTTTTCAGCGGGTTAGAATACATGGTCAATATCATCCGGCGCATAAACTCGCGCTCCTCATCCGTCACGTCCTCAAGGCGGCACTTCCCAATCTGGGTCTGCAGACGCTCCTTGACGGCATCCACGTCGGCCTCCGTATACTGGTCGGCAAACCGATGGCCGCCCTCAAGCATGTCGTAAGCAACGTAATTGATCGGATACAACTTATAATTCGAATGGATAGCGCGGTCAATCAACTCTGCAACCGCATGAGCCGCTTGGCTTCGATCCAAATCCTGCGGCAGGGCATCAATCTGCGGATTCAGACACTCCGTGATTGCATAATGAATCCGACCCTTCGGACGCATGATGCCCGTCTCCATTGCCCGCAAATCATCCTTCGGGCTCTTCTTATGATTCGGGTCGCGGCGCTTCTGCACATACTCCGACGCCTTAAGATAATCATTCGGATCAAACTCATAACTGATGCTCACCGGCATCAGATTCACCTCGCGCAGACACTCCAACGGAGTCCCCGAGCCGCCCAACTCAAGCATCTTAATCAACGAATCCTGAGTCCGGTCATTCGAATCCTTCGCGCGGCCCTCGCGATGGGCAATCCAAAGGCTCTGCTTCTTCTCAGTGATGCAATAATGAATATAAGCGCTCAGATGCTTTGCCGCCTCCAAGGCGCCGCGCATCCCCGTGTCGCGCTTCACGATAAAACTCTTGTTCAAACGAACCAACTCATCGATCCACGGCATGATCAGCAAGTTATTACCGATGGCCACCTCACACGTAGGCAACCCATGGCGCACCAGACACAAGTTCAAAAACGATGCGTCCAACACGATGTCCCTATGGTTCGAGATCAACGTATAATCCTCACCCTGGCGGTAATTCTCTATGCCGTCACAGGTCAGCCCGTCCGTTGACCGAGCAACCAACTTCTCCAATATCGGGCACATCACGTTCAACTGAAATGACTCCTGAGAATCAATCAACTTCAACCGTTCCGAAAAAGATGCAAAATCTATCTCGGGAAAGACCCAAGTAACGGCATTTGCAAACTCCGGTTGCCCTACTAAGTTCACTATATGCGAGCGAAAATCGCTATCATCAAACGGCGCTATGTCGCTGAAATCTTGTTTATTCATATATACTTCCAATGCCTTTTTAGGGCATCAAATAATTTGGTTCTTCTTCTAATCCACCCGCAAAGATACGAAAATAAATACAAAAAAACAAAAAATCCCCCTCCCTTATTCCTTAGCCAACTTTTTTAATAAAATATTTTAAGGATAGCACCGGAGGATTTGGTGGTTTGGGAAATTTTTTGTAACTTTGCGGGCAGTTTTCCAGACGTGTGATGGGAAATTTTACGTAAACG
>CAZLMV010000006.1:0-26735 GCA_964560625.1 uncultured Bacteroides sp.
TTGGGAAAAAATATTTCATTTTGTGGGGGGAAAATTTGGAAGTTTGCGGGATGTTTTGTAACTTTGCAATTATCCCACCACTTAGTTAATTATCTAAATGCTTAGTAATCAGCGGTTTACCCCCCCCATTTGGCGCGGGCTGTTGTCGGCAGACAGCGGCACGGGTAGCCGTAAACACACATCTTTTAACGCCCCACCAATTTAGGCGCGCAATGCAGCCGAGGATCCTCGCAGAGGAGGTCAGCGGCTCGCACGGCGCGTTTTTTTGTATACATAAAAAACTATAAAACAATAAAACAATCAATCAATAATCAAATCATTAATCCATGAAAAAATCATTACTCCTTGCAGCGTTCGCGCTCTTAGGCCTTGCCCCGCAAGCCTCGGCGATGAAACAGCTCACCAACGACAACTGCGCCACGGAGATCCAAGATGGTCGACTGCTTCTGCTGCAGTGTATCGACAACAGTGGCGGCTTGTGGTACTTCTGGAACGGATGCCAGGCAAAAAGCGCAACCATCAACCCCGACAACGCCTTCCTGCAGATTGAGTTCTGCAAAAATGCTGATGGGTCTCTCATCCAGAATAATAATGGCCTGCAAAAGTTCTACCTTAAGGACTATAAAAACCCGGATAAGTATCTGAGCGGATCAGGCAACCTCGCATCTTGGACTACGGATAAAACCGCAGCAGCTCAATGGATTGCCTCAGTGTCGACCACAAACGTTAACACTGACTACGTCAGACCTTCTTACATTAAGAACTATCAAAACACCGTGCGTTTTGATAAAGGCGGTTCTTACTTAAACTGTAACAATACTAATAACACGCCTAAATATTTTGATGGTAAGGGCGGTCTGTCATATTGGTTCGCCTATGTCTTTGATACTGACGAAGTTACAGGAATGACCACAGAAACCGCGCCGAAGATGGTGAATTGTACTTACACCTGGGAAAGCGAACTTTTCCCCGGACAAGTATTTGACGGTATGAATTTTGCTGCCCTCGAAGGCACCGACATGAGCACCTCTCATTTCAACCAGGCATATGCCAGCGATACCGACAATTTCGCCAGCCTTACTTATGCTCCCGGCCAAGATATGATCGTGTCAGAGGAGAACAACACTTTCCACTTGATTGCCTCCGCAAGCGCATCCTGGCAAGCTACTCTTGACACTTTTGATGAGGACTACAAGAATATCTACAGCAAGGTTCACCGCGCCACAATCAAGCCCACGGGTGCCGAACACTACATTTCATTCAGCTACCTGATTGACGGCCTGCGTCCCGACAACACCCACAAACTCTTCGGCGCAAGCCATATGTGGTATCTTGAACATGTCGGAATTGATGCTAACGGCAACCCCACCGTTAAGATGATGTCTGTTCAAAAGTATGGCCAAGGTCTCACTGTTAATCCCAGCGATCTTGATCACGCTTACGTAACTGAAAATCCAACAGTCTTCACATTTGAACGTTCAACGGTGGCCAATAGTCAAGACACAGACTTTGTGCTCTACATAACTGACCCTGAGACCGGAAAAATGTACGTCCTCAACGACCGCGTTCAGGAATGGCCTCAAGGATCAAAACAAAACGTACATTTCCTTGCTACTTGGGAAAGAAGCAATAGGTCTCAGTGCCAGAGTGGAGTAGGCAATCAGATCCGTTTCCTCGACATTGAGGATCAGGAGTTTGACGATTTCAAAGTCGAAGTTAGAGCTTGCGGTTATCCCGAATATCTCGCTACTCACCAAAATGGCGTGGACATCTCTGACGAAGCCATCGAACTGGCTAAGACCACTCGCCTTCCCGAAAACGTCACCAAAATCTTCCCCGAAAACGTAGCGCTGCTGCAGGGTCTGCGCACCTATCTTGACTACACCGGCCTGGCCTTCTACGAAAACCGCCGAATCAACGGCTTCAATGGCGAAGAGGACTTCTATGGTATCCCCGGCTGGGTGCAGGATGGCGCAGTCGTTGATCTCTACAACGCTCTCGATAACTTCGACGTAACCAACGAAGCCACTTGGCGCCCCGTTGCCGAGGCTCGCTGGGCCCTCGTAGACGCTCAGACTCAGCCCTCTGTGAGCTACGACATCACCCCCGGCGCCATCTTCAACATGGTTAACTTCGATAACGATCGCGGCTACCTCGTAAACGACGAAGGCGTGCTCCGCTGCTCCGTGGCCAAAAACCACGCCCGCACCTTCGACCCCGAATCTGATGACTTCAAGTTCACCTTCGTTAAGGTTGGCGACAATCTCTACATGTATAACCTTGGCGCTCAGAAATTTATGAACGCTTTTGGTGAAAAGTCTGATAAGAACGGCCCCATTGCCATGGCCGTAACCGACCACACTTGGCGTCTTTCTGACGTGCCCACCATCATTCGCGGTGCATTCCCCCATAACGGCGGCGAACACACGTTCTCAATTGCCGGCGGTATGGTTACCGGCACTGACGACGGCAATCGCTTCGGCGAACTCGGCCACGAAGGCGGTATCGCCATGCTCGATGACTGCGAACGCGGCGTTCTCGTGACCCTCGGCAACGACGGCCGCGCTGACGGCTCCGGCCTTATCGCTGACTTCGTGGGCCACGTTGAAGCCGCAGAATATGACGCCATCGTCAAGAAGGCTGAAGAAGCCATCGCTGCCATCCCCACCACTCCCCACGACTGGTCTGAAATCGAAGGCATCGTCAACCACCTGACCCAGGAGGCCAACGAAGGCATCGCAACCATCGCTGCCAACGAAGCCCTCGGTGCCGGCGGCCATGACCACATCCACTACCACATCGAAAATGCTGACCGTCAAGGCTTCGAAGCCGACAAGGTTTACAACTTCTTCGTTGACGCAAACAACGCCCTGAAGGTTAACCCCAACACCGAAAGCCTTGAAGTGGCCGAATTTGACGGCTCTACCTCATTCAACCTCGTGGTGACCCCCGCCGCCGCTGCCGCCGACCTCTACTACGACGGCCCCGAATCGACCACCTACAACTTCATGCACACCATCACCAACGACGGCAACGACAAGACTGTAGCCATCGCCTACAACGGCACTACCGACCACGCCATCGACATGAGCGAACTCGGCAAGGTTAAGCTCGGCGACGAAACCCTCATCGCCAAGGAAGGCACCGGCGCCGCCACCACCGGCATCGCCGAAATCACCACCGCCACCGGCTCCATGAACGTTTACGACCTCCAAGGCCGCAAACTCGCCGCCCCCACCCGCGGCATCAACATCATCAACGGCCAAAAGACCCTGGTGAAATAACCCCCCCAAGAACAAGAGTTTTTTTTAGATTATTTTTTGAACGGAGTCCCATAAGGACGGTGGCTTAACCAGCCCCATCCCTATGGGATTCTGTTCATTCTGGGCTTGTGTCAAATTCTGCGAATTAAATCGCGAAATTACTGGGGAGGGCACCCGCCTCGGGTGCACAGCGGCGACAAAAGAAGCCGCCGGGGGCGGCTCGGCACGCGAGGGCGCATGCCGTCCCCAATTAACACGCGCGCTCATTTACTCGGGTCTAAAAAAAATATTTGTGAGAGTGGGAAATTTTGCGTAACTTTGTGGGAAATTTGATAACCATGAATATTCATCGCGTAGTTTTGGCGGCGCTGACTTTTTGCGCTGTTTCGGTGGCTGCTCAGGAGTTCGTTCCGGGGGAGCTGTATGTTATTAACGCTAACGAGTCGGAACCGTGGACTTTGAGCGAGTTGAGCGGGTCGTGGCGCATCATTAACCCGTTTACGGACATGGCTCTTCGCGCCGACGGCTCCTCCATAGGTCGCGGCGAGAACAATGGCTCCGACGAGGCGCAGCTCTGGGTCATCACCCCCGCCGGCAAGGACCAATACACCATCGTGGCGGCCAACAATCCGTCGCTGGCCTGGGACGCCAAAGCCAAGTCCTTGGTGCCCGCAGCCAAGGCCGGCAAGGTGACCATCACCAAGGCCGAGGTGCCGGGTTTTGACCCTGCGCTGACCTATCGTTTCCGCTCCGTTTCGGACCCCTCAAAGCTCTTAGGCACAGGCGGTTCGGGCGAAAATAATGCGCGAATAGTGGCCGAGGCAGAGAATCCCGACGAGCGCGGCCAGTATTGGCAGGTGAAGATGATTGACCTCAACGACCGCGCCATTGCCAACGCCTTCTACCTGCAAAACTGGGACGACGGCGGCGCCAACCTCAACTATCTGCTGCAATGGCCCGCCGAAGAAGGAGTCTGGAACAACGCCCGCTTCCGCTTCACCCGCGCCGACGGCGGTAACGCCGTGATTGTCAGCTCCGTAGGCAAAGGAGTGATGTATCGCCTCAACGACAAGGGTCAGCTCGAGCCCGCGCCCTTTGACCCGACGGACCGCGCCGCATGGCTCACCGTGGAGCAAGTGGAAAAGCCGAAGATCCAAAACCCCATTTGGGAAGACGAGCAGGTGTTTGCCATCAACAAGCTCCCGGCCCACGCCTATTTCTACCCCTATCGCACTGAGGCAGAGATGCTTGCCGACGCGCAGATGCTTAAGACGCCCTGGCTCATGCCCAAATCCTCGCGCATGATCAGCCTCAACGGCGATTGGAAGTTCAACCTCGTGTCGCAGCCCTCAGAGCGCCCCACCGACTTCTACGAACCCAACTATAACGCCTCCTCCTGGCCCACCATTCCCGTGCCCTCCAACTGGGAGATGCAGGGCTATGACAAGCCTATCTACGCCAACGTAGAATATCCCCACTCCAACACCCCGCCCTTCATCCGCGCGCGCCCCGATAAGAATGCCGGCGGCAAGAACTACGGCATCAACCCTGTGGGCTCCTATCGCCATGAATTTGAGCTCCCCGCAGGCTGGGAAAACGAGCGCACGGTGCTGCAATTCAACGGCATCTACTCTGCCGCAAACGTGTGGGTCAATGGCCAATACGTGGGCTATTCCCAGGGTTCCAACAATGTTGCCGAATTTGACGTGACGGCCTATGTCAAGCCGGGCCGCAACCTCTTGGCCGTGGAAGTGTTCCGCTGGAGCGACGGCTCTTACCTTGAATGTCAGGACATGTTTCGCATGAGCGGCATTTTCCGCGACGTCAACCTGCTGAGCCTCCCCGTCAGCGGCCTTGAAGACATCTACGTGACCCAGGATTTCAACTCCGACCTGACCCAAGCCACGCTCAACATCAAGACCCTCCAGACCCCCGGCTTCATCGCTAAGAACCTCATCTATAAGCTCTACACGCCCGAGGGGCTGCTCCTGAGCCAGGGCACGGACTCGGTCATCACCGTCAATAATCCGCAGCTCTGGAGCGCCGAAAAGCCCACGCTTTATCGCCTCGACGTGATCCAATCCGGGGCCAACGGCGAAGAGATGGCCCTAAGCCTCCCCATCGGCATCCGCAAGGTGGAAATCGTCGGCTCGCTGCTCTATGTCAACGGCAAGCGCGTGTTCCTCAAAGGCGTGAACCGCCACGACACCTCCCCCATCAATGGCCGCGCCGTCACAGCCGACGAAATGCTCCAAGACGTGCTGCTGATGAAGCAAAACAACGTCAATACCCTGCGCACCAGCCATTACCCCAACGACCGCCGCATGATGGCCATGACCGACTATTACGGCCTCTACGTATGCGACGAAGCCGACCTTGAAGACCACGCCAACCAGACCATCAGCGAGCGCGCCGAATGGATTCCGGCGTTCACGGACCGCATTGACCGCATGATCAAGCGCGACCGCAACCATGCGTCAGTGGTGATGTGGAGCCTTGGCAACGAGGCGGGCAACGGCGCCAACTTCCAGGCCTGCTATGACGTGGCCAAGGCCCTGGATTCCCGCCCGGTGCACTACGAAGGCACCCGCCTGAACAAGGACTATGGCGGCAACCTCTACTCTGACTTCTACTCGAAGATGTATCCCAACATAAAATGGATGGACGCCCGCACCTCGGGCCTCGACAAGCCGATGTTTATCTGCGAATATGCCCACGCCATGGGCAACGCCATCGGCAACCTCAAAGAATACTGGGACATCATCGAAGCCTCCAACTCCACCATCGGCGGCTGCATCTGGGACTGGGTCGACCAGGCCATCTACGACCCCGCCAAGCTCAAAGAAGGCCAGAAAGTTCTGACCACCGGCTATGACTATCCCGGCCCCCACCAGGGCAATTTCTGCTCAAACGGCATCCTCGACCCCGAGCGCCACGAAACCGCCAAGCTCGCCGAGGTCAAAGCCGCCCACCAGTGGGTGAAATTTGACTCCCTGAGCCGCGACGGCAACAAGGCGATCCTACACCTGCGCAACGCCTACGACTTCACCAATCTCAACGAATTTGACCTCCACTGGGAAGTGCTCACCGACGGCAAAGTTACCGCCTCCAAGCGCGTGGCCCTCCCCTCCATCGCCCCCGGCGAGGCCGCCGACATCACCCTCAAGCTCCCCAAGCCGAAGGCCGACAAGGAGCAGATTCTACGCCTGTTCGTTGAGCGCCGCCAGGCCCTCGCTCATCAGCCCGCGGGCCATGTGGAAGCCTCTGCATGGTATCAGCTGACCCCGCGCCCGGCCCTGACCGAGCTCAAAAAGGACGCCTCGGGAATGGTCAGCCAGGAAATCAACGGCAACGTCATCTTCCAATCGCCCAAAATCAAGGCCGCCTTCTCCTCTGCCACCGGCCAACTGCTTGAATTCAAGCTCAATGGCGAGGACGTCATCGCCCCGGGCCAAGGTCCGAAGTTTGACAATCACCGCTGGATTGAAAACGACCGCTTCGGCAACACCAACCCCGGCATGGAAGCCGAAGCCACCACCTCAACCAACGGCAAAAACACCTTCACTTCCACTCGCCGCGGATCCTTGGCCGACGAAACCATCGTCTACACCGTCTATCCTCAGGGCATCCTCGACATGGAAGTGACCATCACCCCCCACACCACTGAGCTGCGCCGCGCCGGCATCAGCATGGGCATCGACTCGACCCTCACGGCCATGACCTACTACGCCCACGGCCCCCTGAGCAACTCCAATGACCGCCTCGACGGCCAGCTCCCCGGCACGTATCAAACCACCGTCAGCACCTCCGGCGAACGCTACATCAAGCCCCAGTCTACCGGCAATCGCGAAGGCCTGCGCCGCGTCTCCTTCACCGACCCCGCCACGGGTCGCACCCTGCTGATTGAGACCGAAGGCACGGTCAACTTCAGCGCCCTCCCCTGGACCGACGCCGACCTGATGACCGCGGAACATACCTGGGAACTCACTCCGCGACCCTACACCGTCCTCCACCTCGACGGCGCCATGCGCGGCATCGGCAACGCCTCCTGCGGCCAGGACGTAGGCACGCTCCCCGAATATTGCATCCCCAATCAGCCCGTAACTTATAAACTCCGCCTCTCGGCGTTATAAATCTTATAATTCTTATAAATCTTATAAAACTTATATTGCAATGATACAAGGAATCCTCAGCATTGCCGGCAAACCCGGACTTTATAAACTCATCAACTCGGGCCGCGGCTCGCTCATCGTCGAGCAGCTCGGCACCGGCAAACGCTTCCCCGTCAACCAGCGCGACCGCGTGATTTCACTTGCCGACGTGGCCATGTACACCGAAGGCGACGACGTGCCCTTAGGTCAGGTCCTCGAAAACCTCAAGCAAGTGGCCGACGCTCAGCCCGTCGACGTCAAAGCCCTCGACGAATCAGGCCTCCGCGACTTCTTCGCCAAGGTCCTCCCCGACTTTGACCGCGACCGCGTGCACCTCAGCGACATCCGCAAGCTCCTGACCTGGTACAACCAACTCCTCGCCGCCGGCATCACCGCCTTCGCCGAAGAACCCACCACAGAAGAAACCCCCGAAGAAAAACCCGAATAACTTTAAATTCGCGGCAAAAATATCGCAGCCCGGCTGTTTGCCGGGCTGCTCGTTTTTATGCTCGGGGGGATTTAGAGGAGGTGGAGGGAGTTGAGGAGGATAAGGAGGATGGAGGTGGGGGCGACGTAGCGGAGGAGGAGGCGCAGCAGGCGGGGGAGGATGGCGGGGCCGGGGATTTGGGAGGGGAGGAATTTGCGGTCGAGTTTCCAGCCGACGAAGGTGGCGCAGATGAATCCGCCGATGGGGAGGAGGAGGTTGGAAGAGACGTAATCAAAGAGGTCAAAGGCGGTCATGCCGAAGATTTTGGCGTCGCTGAGGGGCCCGAAGGAGAGGGCGCAGAGCAGTCCGCCAGCAAGGGCAATGGCGCCGCTGAGGAGCGTGGCGCGGGGCCGTGAGAGCTTCTTTTCGTCGCAGAAATAGGAGATGGAAATTTCGCTCATGGAGACGGTGGAAGTGATCGACGCGAGGAAAAGCAGCAGGAAGAAGAGCGTGGACCAAAGCATTCCTCCGGGAAGGCGCGAAAAGACGTGGGGAAGCACCTCGAAGACCAAGGCCGGACCGGCCTGCGGCGAGAGGCCGAAGGAGAATACGGCAGGGAAGATGATGATGCCGGCAAGGAGGGCCACGGAGGTGTCAAGGAGGGCTGAGGTGGCGGCGGTGCGCACTAAGCGCGTTTCGGGTTTGAAATAGGACGCGTAAGTCATCATGCATCCGAGGCCGAGCGAGAGGGAAAAGAAGGCCTGGCCGAGGGCGCCGAGGATGACGGAAGGGGTGAGTTTGCTGAAATCAGGCTTGAAAAGGAAAGAGATTCCTTGGTCAAAGCCGGGGAGGAAGAAGGAGTTAACGCAGAAGGCAATGAGCAGGAGGAAAAGCAGGGGCATCATGACGTTTGACATGCGCTCGATGCCTTTGGTGACGCCGCCGGAGAGGACTCCGAAGTTGATGGCGAGGAAGATGACGGTCCAGAGCACGGAGCGCCAGCCGGTGATGAGCTCAAGGAACTGCTCATGGTTATTTTCGGCGCCGGTGAAATCAATGGCGCCGAGGGCCGACTGGATGCAGAACTCGACGGTCCAACCGGCCACGACCGAATAGAACGAGATGATGAGGAAGGAGGCGAGGATGCCTATATAGCCCGTCAGATACCATAAACCTTTGGGGCATAGCTTTTTATAGGCGCCAAAAATATTGCGGCGGGTTGCGCGACCCATGGCAAATTCAGCCACCATGACGGGGATTCCGAGCAGGGCCACGCAGACTAAATAGCAGATCAGGAAGGCACCGCCGCCGTGCATTCCGGCCTCGTAGGGGAAGCGCCAGATATTGCCCAAGCCGACGGATGAGCCGACAATGGCGGCAATGGCGCCGAAGCGGGTAGCAAAGATGGCGCGGGGCTTATGGCCGGGCTGATTCTTCATTTTTCGAACGATGATTTTTCCGGCAAAATGGAGGCAAAGGCGCCGGCAATACGGCTCATAACTTCCTCATAGTTACGGATATGGACGTTGTCGTTGAGGCAGATGAGCTTGTAGCGCTGATGCTCAATGGCGTCGATGGCTTTGTCAGACTTGATCATCAGCGGAAACATCTTGGTGTCGGAATAAGTGTTGTAAGGCTCGAAGTTCCCGCGGCATATTTGCCATGTGCGGAAAAGCTCGGGCGTATAGTCCGTGACGGCGCGGAATCGGTTGGCGGAAGTGCGCGTAAGTTCCTCACCTTCAGCGGCCCAGACCTCCTCGAAGGTTGAGCGCAGATAGGGCTGGGCGTTGTGGGGCGTGCGCAGGGTTATGAACTTGCCGTAAGGTCGGAGCAGGCGGTTCATGCGCGCCTTGCTGCCATAGCAGGGGGCGAACCATTTGTCGGCATGTTGGCGCATCACTTCGCGCTTGTCGAAGTGCTTGTTAATCAGGCGGATATTGTTTTTTATGCGGACATACCATTGGCTCCATGAGGGGTTATACTGGAAAATGGCGATGTCGCAGGGAAGGCCGCCGCGAAAGAAGCGCTCGGGGGTGATTCGGTTGATGATGTAGAAATCGTCGTTGAAGTAGACGAACTTCTCGGCGAGGCCCGGAATACGGTGCATATATCGCTCGATGACCACGGAATTATACGTCGGCAGGAACTCCTCGGGGATGAAGTCGCGGTGGCTGACCAGATTGATTTTGGGGTTTGACTCGTCGAGCCACTCGGGCTTCTGACCGCTGGTGACGAAGTGGATTTTGCGGACCCAGGGGGCGAACTTTTCCACCCCGCGAAACCAGTAACGCAGAAAGCCATAGTCGCGGAATCGGGCCTCGGAGACGGAGTTTTTCTCGTTGGTCTGACGCTGCGAATAGAGGGCGAATTCTTCTTTCCACTTGGGGTCGTTCATGTCGACCCAAGTGATGACAAAATCAATTTCCGGTTCTTTCATTCGGCAAAGTTAGTGAATTTCACCGAAAAATCACAAAAAATGTTAAAGTTTTTTTCATCCCCCCGCCTCAATAAGTAAGTCAAGATAATTAGTTTATATCATAATTCGATGCAGTCAGGGATAAGATTCGGACTTTCGAAGAGGGAGTTATGGGACTCCATAATGACCGATGAGAAAGTTTGGAGATTGCCCTGACGGCGCGAAGGATGATGTAAACTATTTGTCATGTCTTACTTATAGGCAAATGGTCATATAAGCCGGGAGGTAAGTTATTTCCGCCTCTTTGCGGAGGTCTTTGGTGTAGACGATATAGCTTCGGCTTATTCGAGCGGAAAATTTTTGGCAGAAAATGTCGAGTGATTTATGGGTTTTGTAGCCCGAAGATTTCACCTCTATGGGCTCTATTTTTGCGCCTTTCGAGAGGATGAAGTCTACTTCATAAAGGTGATTACTCGTCTCGGAAGGCCAAGTGTAATAATATAATTCATAGCCCTTAGCCTTGAGTATTTGAGCCACGATGTTTTCATAAACGTAACCCATGTCGGCGCTAAGTTTATCGGTCAAGAGTTTTTCGTAGATAATGTTTTCGGTGAAATCCTTATCCCAGAACGCTAAGGTAATAAACAGGCCGGTGTCGCCAAGAAACATCTTATATCTATTAGGGTCGCGATGCAGCGCCAAACCGACGTTCGGGTCATTGGCATGATAAGCCATATTGACCACCATCGAGTCTTGCATATCAAAGATAATTTCCATCAGTCGGTCGTGTCGCCCTTCGCCATTAGTGGGGGCATTGACGGTGTATCGGGAACTATTTCGGGCCAATTCGGCCGGAATGGCCATAAATAGTTTAGAGGCCATGCCGGTTGGGTCAATTTTAATGAAATCTTTCTCGTAGAGGCTGATAATTCGGCGTTTAGCCATATCTACCTGCTCCATGTTTTTAGTCTCGATATAGGTTTTTACGGCCTGAGGCATGCCGCCAATGACCATGTAGAGACGAAAATCTTTCATCAGGTTTCGGTTCGCATCATCGCCAAGGCTCTTGCGCTTATCAAAAAACTGCCGGAGCATGGGCACAGAGACCTCGTCGCCAAGCGCCCAACGAAACTCCTCATAATCAAGGGGATAAAGGGTGAGCTCATCCTCCTCGCTGGGGATAATAATACCGGAGACATTTTGCTTGATGGAGAGCAGTGACCCGGTTTCGATATAGTCAAATCTTCCGTCCTCAACGAGATACTTAATGGCTTGGCGCGCATTAGGGCATTTTTGGACCTCGTCGAAGATTATGGCGGAGGCGCGGGGTTTGAGCGCAACCCGATAGATCATCTGCAAACGCATGAAAATGAAATCCAAATCAGAAATATCGTCAAAAAGATTTCTCACCTCGGGCGGACACTTGGCAAAGTCAATGGCTATGTGACTTTCATATTCATTTTTGGCGAACTCATTAGCCAAGGTTGACTTGCCGACGCGGCGCGCGCCTTTGATCAGCAAGGCAGAGGCGCCGTTGCTGTTCTGCTTCCAGCGAAGCATTTGAGAGTAAAGTTTTCGTTTAAATATCATGTTTTGCAGCCTTTAGATGGTGCAAATATAGTGAATTTGTCAAAAATCCCCAAATTTATTTTGGGTGTTTTGTCAAAAATCCCCAAATTTGATGGGGCGGATTTGTCAAAAATCCCCAAATTTAGGGGAGGGAGAGGCGGAAGAGGGTTTGGGTTGGGGAGGGGGAGGAGAGGGTGAAGTGGGCGTGGTGTTTGCGGAGGATTTCGGCGACGAGCATCAGGCCGAGGCCATGGCCGTCGGGCTTGGTGGAGATGACGTCGGTGAAGAGTCGGGCGGCGACTTCGGGGGGAATGGCGGGGCCTGAGTTGCTGACGGTGAGGGTTTTGCCGGCGGCTTCGATGTGGACTTGTCCGTCGGTTCCGGCGGCTTCGGCGGCGTTTTTGACGATGTTGAGGAGCACTTGCTGCATCAGCACGGGGTCGAGGCGCAGGGGGGCGGCGTCGTCGAGGTTGGCCGTGAGTTGGGCCCCTTGGCGGCGACAGATGCTTTCGAGCAGGGGGAGGGACGATTCGACCAGCGCGCAATAGTCGGTCAGGCGGAGCTGCGGCTCGGGGATGCGCACCACCTCGGCGTATGCCTTGATGAAGCCGATAAGGGAGTCGGCGCGCTCGGCGCAGGCACGCAGTGGCGGGATGATGCGGTCGGCATCGGAACTGGTAATCAGCTCGGATTCAATGGATTGGAGAGCGGAGGAGATGCCGCCGATGGAGTTGTTGACCTCATGGGCCATCATGCGGATCACGCGGGTGTAGGCGTGGCGCTCGGCCTCACGGATTTCGTCGGTGAGCCGCTCGAGGATCACGAACGGGCGCATCCATCCGCGGTCCATGAATCCAAGCTTGGTGAGGCGATAAATCTCGTTGCGGTCGGTCAGGCGCAAGGTCAGGGTTTCGCGCATCTTCATGGCCTCAATTGCGCGGCCTATGGCAGGGTCGGCGGTAAGGATCTCCTCGGCGGCACGATTTGCGGCCACGGGTTTGCCGAAATCGTCGGGGAGCACGAGGCCGGAGGGCGACTCATTTATCAGTAGATCAAGGAATTCGTTCTGCTCGCGCACGCGCAGACGCTCCTGTTTGAGTTGCTCCATCATCTCGTTAAACATGTCGACGAGGCGGTCGGCGTCGCGCTGGCCCACTCGGCGCAGGCGGCTGGCAAAATCCTGCTCGCGCACCAGGTCCATACCTCGCTGAATGATGCGCATAGGCCTGATTGTCAGCCGATAGAGGATTATCAGTCCGATCACTAAGAGGATCGCCGCAAGGAGCCAGAGCTTCATAACTTGATGCCGAATTTTTCGATTTTCCGATAGAGCGTCGGGCGCGAGATGTTGAGCAGGGCAGCGGCGCGGGCAATCTTTCCGCCGGCAATGGCCAAGGCATTGATAATCTCCTCGCGCTCAGCCTCGTCGGAGCGTTGGCGGGAGGTTTTGATGGTGCCGATAGCCATGCGCAAAAGGTGCTCGTCTATTCGGGGCGATTGGGCCATGATAATGGCGCGCTCAATGGTGTTTTGGAGCTCGCGGATGTTGCCGGGCCAGCTCAGCGACTTCATCAGCTCGAGAGCGTCGGGGGTGAATTCGGCGCGCCCGGCGGCGAATTTTTCAACGAGCAGGGGAATGTCGGAGGCGCGCTCGCGCAGGGGCGGCAAATGAAGCGTGATGAGGTTGAGGCGATAGAACAGGTCCTCGCGGAAAGAGCCCTCGCTGACCATTTTGGGCAGGTCGGCATTAGTTGCGGAGACCACCCGGACGTCGACCTTGACGGGGCGCGACGACCCAAGCGGCTCAAAGGTCTTTTCCTGGAGCACGCGGAGCATCTTGACCTGCGACACGGGGTCTAATTCGCCTATTTCGTCGAGGAAGATGGTGCCGCCGTCGGCATTGGCGAAGCGGCCCCGTCGGTCGGCCACGGCGCCGGTGAATGCCCCCTTTTTATGGCCAAACATCTCGCTCTCAAAGAGCTGCACGGGCACTCCGCCGAGGTTTACCTTAACCAAGGGCGCGGCGCGACGCGAGGAGTTGCGATGGATGGTTTCGGCCACGAGCTCCTTGCCGGTGCCGTTTTCGCCGGTGATGAGCACCGTGGCATCCGTAGCGGCCACTCGCTCAAGGGTTTCGAGCATGGTCAGCATGGCCGGTGAGCGACCGATGATCAGTGAGCGGTCAAAGCCCGAGGGCGCCTTTTGGGGCAGGGAAATGAGCTCCTTCATGCGCTCCATCAGTGCGTAATTATTCCAGGGCTTGGTGATGAAATCTGCGGCGCCGGCCTTCATGCCCTCCACGGCAAGGGGGACGTTGGCCCAGGCAGTCATGAGCACCACGGGCGTGCGCGGGCAGAAAATCTTGACCTGGCGCAGGAGGTGGAGCCCCTCTTCGCCGGAGGTGGCGCGGGAGAAATTCATGTCGAGCATAATCAGTTCGGGCTCACGGGCGCGCACGGCGGCGAGGGCCTCGTCGGGTCCCGAGGCGGTACGGACCTCAAAGCCTTCGCGCTCAAACATCAGCCTCAGCGAGGCGAGCACAGCCTGATTATCGTCAACTATCAAAATCATAATGCAAATTTAATCAAAATTTGGGAATTATTATAGCTATAATAGCTATTTTAGCTAAGATATCTATTTAATCATTCGTCAGCGAGGGCTTCGACGGGGTTGATTTTGCTGAGTTTGCGGGCGGGGATGGCGATGCCTAAGAGGACCACGATGAGGATCAGTGTGCAGACCACTGCGGCAACTATGGCGCTGTGGAGCCAGAAATCACCCACCCAGATTTGCAGCTCCGGGGGCAGCTGAGAGATGTCCTTGTCTTTGAAGAATTCGTTGAGGCCATACTCCATCGCCTCGGGATTCTTGTAGAGGTAATAGACATAGATTCCGCAGCCAATCAGCGAAGAGCCTAAGGCTATAATTACGCCCTCAACATAGAGCATCATCCTGACCCTCAGAGGCGTAGCGCCGAATGCGCGCATGATTCCGGCCTCCTCCGTGCGCTTGCGGGTCAGCAGCCAGAAGGTGCCAAACACGCCGAGGAAGATATTGATGGCGAAGAAGACCACCAAGACGTTGCGGTAGCGCTCCTTCGGCGAGAACACGGAGTCGGCGCCGTTGAATTCCGTGTATGCCTTGGCCTCGTGAAGCTCAAGGATGCCGAGGCGGGCTAAGTCTCTGAGTTCCGGGTCCTTATTAATTCGTTTGGCCAATGATTTGGGGTTTTCACCGGGCTTGAGGCGCAGGAGGATGTTGTAGAGATTGGAGCTGTTCCACTTCAGCGAATGGGAGAGCGGGTCGGCATAAAAACGAATCAGCGGATAGGGTCTGTCGCCCCAGGCGCGGGTATCCTCAATGATGCCGACGATGCGCAGATCCGCCGGGTGTTTCATGCGTCCCTCCGCCTGGTCATGGCGTTTGCGGGAGGCCTCCATGGCGGTGTATTCGTCGCCATAGAGGAGGCGGGCCTCGGAGCGGGTGCAGATCATTTCGTTATAGAAATCCACCCACATATTGTTCATCTCCTCGATGGTGGGGTTGCCGGGAATATCAGAGGCGGCACGGAAACCCATGGTGGTGAAAAATTCGGTTTCGGGTATGAAGGTGGCCTTAAAGGAGTAGATAATAGTGGTGTCAGGAAGAACTACGGCATCATGAGAGTCCTCGCCGCCGCCAAAGCCGCGAATGGGCAGGGGGATGGCCTTTTCCACCTCTTCGAGGGCGGCAAAGCGAGGAATAATCTGCATGATGTCTGACTCGATGGCATCGTTGTCTCCGGCTCGCTTTTCATCGTAGGCCGGGTCGCTGACGTCGAGGCGCGAGAGTTGGACCATCACCAATCGGTCGGAGTCATAGTTAAAATTGCGGTGGGAGTCGTAGATGCTCACCACTATAGGGTCAAGGACGAAGAAGGCAATGGCGGAGGCCACGATAATTTCTATGATGAGCCAGCCATAGCGCCCGCGGCGCTTCCAGATGGATTTGAAGGGTTTCATGGGATTTATGGGAAGATTGGGAATATTGGGAATATTGGGAATATTGAGGAGTTTTGTTAGGCTTTGGAGCGGATGGCATCGATGGCGGGGCGGCGGAGGGCCCACCAGGCGGGAATCAGCGAGGACAAAAGATTGAGCACCACGCAGATAACCACGGCGACAATGAACACTTTCGGGGCAAAGAGCATCGAGGGGTCAAGCATGATGTCGGCCGTGGAGAGTTCGCCGCCGTCACTTCCCACTCCCGCAAAGAGCCATTCCTTCCAGAGCAGGACTCCAATCCAGGCAAGGATCACGCCGAGAATGGCGCCGCAGCCGGTGAGCCACAGGTTTTCGTTGATCACCTGGCGCAGCAGTGTGGAATTTCGGGCGCCAAAGGCCTTGCGGATGCCCATTTCGCTCATTTTCGTGTCCATATTTCCGGCAATGAGGCTGCTGAGGTTGAGCGCCGGCACTAAGAGGAGAATCAGTATTAACACTCCGTAGAGCTTGGTCAGGCCGGCAAAGTCAACCTCCTCGTGAGTAGCCTTAGGGTTGCCCAAGGACATCTGGAGGGAGCTGCGTGGAAAAGTGCCACATTCCAGAGAAAAGTCGCCCGGCTGAACCTCGTAAACATCCCCGTGAAAAACCAAGTCAGTTCTTCCCGTGGAGGAGTCATATCTTTGGTACATGGACGTATGAACCGGGAGCGGCACGGAGCTTTTTTTGGCTAAGATATCGCGGAATTTTTCGCTGACAGCCTCTTTGCTAACCCCTTCGTGAGGGAGCATGGTGAAGTTAATGTCACCGTAGATGCCATCGCCGACACTTTCACCGGAAGCGACATCTTGGTCGATCATCATCTTAATGTTCAGAGGGAGCAAAATCTCGGCAAAGGAGAGTGGGAGCAGTCGACTGCCCTCGCGGAAAACGCCCGAAACAGTAATTTCATTATTTTCTACAGAGACGCCTCCGAGGTGGGCATACCTAACGTTAGACAGACGCATTTTGCGGCCTGTCACGCCTCGGTCAGTGCCGAAAATCTTTCGGGCCAAATTGTCGGAAATCACCGCCACCGGGGCCGAAACGTCGGCAAACGGGCCTCCCTCTAAGAATTCATAGTTATAGACGGTAAAAATCTCCGGGGTGGCCGTCTTGACAAGCACATTGTCAACGTGGTGGTCGTCGCCATAGACGCGCACGAGCTGCTCCTCTTTGTCAACGAGGGCCACCGTGGCGACCTCCTTGAGCGAGTCGGCTATGGTCTGAGCTAAAAGAGGATGGTAAGAGGCGTAACTATTGAATTCAGAGCCATTAAAGTCGAGGTTATAATGCAACTCAAGATAGTTGTTATAAAGCAGGCGGTCACGGGCATATTCGGGGTAAATGTTGGAGGTCTTGACGTGGAGAAAGATCGCCACCAACATTACCGACGCCACCGAGAGCGCCGCGCCAAGGATATAGACCGAGCTGAACATCGGCGCCTGCCGGAATCGAGCAATGAATTTTCGCATGGGATTATGGGAGTTATGGGATTATTGGGAAGATTGGGAAGATTGGGATTGTTATTTTATTCGAAGGCGTAATCTATGTCTTCGTGGGTGATGAAGTCGTGGAGGGTGAGAGAGCGGATTTGGTAATAGTAGCTCCAGTATTGATAGAGGGAGGAGAGATAGGAGATGCGCTGGTTGTCCTTGGCCGTCTGCGAGTTATCGAGGTCGAGGGTGGAGATTTTGCCCATCATGAAGGAGGCTACGTTGGTGTCATAGCGCCGCTGGGCAATGGTGTCGCTCATGGAGGCGATCTCCAGCTGCCGCTGCTGGCTGTTGAAGCGGTCCACAAGGAGGAAAATGTTCTGGCGAAACTGCGTTTCCTGCTGGCGCAGACGCGCGCGGGTCACCTCGCGGTTGCTTTCGGCCACTTTGACCTGGCCTCGGCGCTTGCCCCAGTCCACCAAGGGGATTTGCACTCCGATGCTCACCACCTCATTGTTTTGCAGCGGCGAGTAGGCCCCGGGAAAGTCATTGCCCGTGCCGGTGAAGCCCACTTGCGCCGTCAGGTCGATGCGCCGGAGGTTTCCCTTGGCCGAGGCTACGGAATAATCTGCCGCCAACTCGCTGAGGCGTTGGTCAATAGCGTGGGAACTATTGCGCAGGGCCATGTCGTAGACCTCGCCGAAGGTGAGGTCAATGTGGGGCGGCGCGTCGGGAAGTTGCGGAATGATTTCCATGTCTTCCTCATAGCCTAAAAAGGAGGTCAGGGCAAAGGAGGCGGCCGTCAGGTTGCTCTCGGCCGAGGTCAGCGCCGACTGCGCGTTCAGGGCGTTGAGTTCCAGCTGGAGCACCTCGTTTTGGCTGATTTTTCCCATTTCGCGTTTAACCTTGGCTATCTCGTGGAGTTTCAGCGCGTTGTCGAGGTTTTTCTGCTGAATCTGCACCCGCTCCTGCGCTATGATCAAGTCGAAGTAAAGGCCCATGGCCGAGCGCGCCAAATCCTCCGTGGCCACGATGAAGTCAATCTGCGCCGAGCGGTATTGCAGCGGCGCCGTCTTGCGCGAATATTTCATCGAATTGGCCGCAAAAATAGGCTGATTGAGCTTCACGGCCACCGGCACCGACATGAAGCGTGAATAGGCATTATTTCCCATCTGGCGCAGGAAGTTGAGCGAGGTCGACATGCTCAGCGTGCCTCCCGTGGCCCAGATGTTTTGCGTGATGTTGATGGCGCCGCCGGCCTGGAGCACTGACGAATGGACATAGTCATAGGTCCCGTCAGGGTTCTGATAGGAGTTGAAGCTCTTGGAGAAGGATGGCAGAGTGGCGCTGAAGGATATTTCCGGCAGCAGACTGGCCCGATAGTTGCGATAACTCCAATAAGATGAGCGCATTGAGTTGAGAATCACCTGCGCCTGCACGCTGCTTTTCCGCGCCTCCGCAATCACTTCCTCAAGGGTCATGACTCTGCTCTCGCCCCGGGCCTTGAATCCCGGAGCAAGGAGCATCGCCATTATAATCACGATTGAGAAAAGTCGGGTCATATCACCTGGTGGCCGTCGAAAAGGCGGATAATGCGGTTGGTTTGGCGCGCCTGCTCTTCGTTGTGGGTCACCATGACGATGGTGCGCCCTTCCTTGACATTGAGGTCATGGAGCAGGCTCATCACTTCGGCGCCCATGCGCGAATCGAGGTTGCCCGTGGGTTCGTCGGCAAGGACGATGTCCGGGTTGCCGGCAATGGCGCGAGCTATGGCCACGCGCTGACACTGGCCGCCGGAGAGCTGACCGGGAGTGTGGCGCAGGCGGTGGCTAAGCCCCACTTGCTCAAGCACTTCCGTGGCGCGTTTGCGGCGCTCCGAGGCGCTCATGGGCCGATAGAGGAGCGGAACTTCCACGTTTTCAAGCACATTCAGCGTGTTAATCAGGTGGAAGCTCTGGAACACGAACCCAAGGTTGCGGTTGCGGAACTCGGCGAGCTTGGCCGCGCTCAGGGCGCGCACATCGGTGTCCTTGAGCGTCAGGGTGCCGGCGGTCGGAGTGTCCAAGAGGCCGATGATGTTGAGGAGCGTGGACTTGCCGCAGCCCGACGGGCCCATGATGGAGACGAACTCCCCGCGCTTGATGTCAATATTTATGCCTTCCAAGGCCGTAGTTTCGATTTCGTCGGTCCGATAAACCTTTTTAATGTCTCTAAGCTTTATCATAACTTTTATTGGAGTAATTGGAACAATTGGAATAATTGGAGTTATAAGAATTATAAGAATTATAAGAATTATAAGAATTATAAAAATTATTTTAAACTTTAAACTTTAAACCTTATACACGCCCGTCAGGGCGTAAGCTTTATTGCGCGCGAGCCCTTGAAGCGCGAAATGTCGGAGATGATGACTTCTTCGCCGGGGTCGAGGCCCTTGACCACCTCCACGAAGTCGAAGTTCGCCTTGCCGAGGGTGACCATGCGCTTTTCGGCCTCCGTGCGGTCGGCATTGACCACGTAGAGCTCGTAACTGCCCGGTCCCGAGGTGTAGTAAGCTCCGTTGGGAATCCTCACGGCGTCAGTAATCGTGCCCGACTTGATGTGGACTTCCGCGCGCGCCCCGGGTTTCAATTTCATGCTTTCGCCCGAGTTGGGAACCACCACGTAGGGCAACATCGAGCCCTGGGCCACGGGGCTGATCTCAACGACACGGCCGCCACACTGCTCGCGACCCAAGCGGATGATAACTTCCGTTCCCGCAGCCACTTGGCCGTTGTACGTGTCGGGCAGCTCGCCCTCAATCATAAACGAACTCAGGTCGGCCACGACGGCCACTTCGTCGTTGACCGCGACGTTCTCGCCCACCTTATTCATAATGCGGGTGAGCACGGCCTTGCGTGGCGACAGGATAAGTGCATCGGTGTGAATCTGCTCCTTGTCGCCGATGGAGCGCGCAAAGCGCTCTAACTCAGTCTCTTTCATGCGCATGTTTGCCGCCTGAAAGTCGCGCTCATTGTTCAGATCACGCTTCAATCGCGCAAGCTCCACCTCGGCGGCCCGCAGCGAGGCCTGCGCCCGGCGGATGTTCTCGCCCGTGCCCGAGCCGAGGCTGTCGAGATACTGCTCATTGCGCAAATCCTGGCGCAGCTGCTCCACGGTGAGCGTCTTCGACTCGATGTCCATCTCCCTGTTTTTCAGGTCGTTTTCATTCTTGATGCGCAGCTGGCGCAGCTCCTCGCGCTTGAATTCGAGGTCCTCATAGAGGGTGCGCAACTCCTCGTCGAGCTTGGCGAGATTCAGCCGCAGCAGGGGCTCGCCCGCCTCAACGCTGTCGCCCACGGTCTTGTAAACCTCCACAATGCGAGTGGCGATGGGCGAAAAAATCCGCTCCTCGAGCGCCGGCTTAATGAGGCCCGACGACGTTATGGTCGACTCAATATTTCCAACGTCAACGCGGCAAACGCGCACCTTGCTCAACTCAATCTCCGGCCGCGCCATGTTCGCATAAATAACCACGCCGAGAACCACGGCGAGGAGCCCGCCGCCTATCTTGGCAAATGTGATGAATTTCTTCTTCAGCTGCTCTTTTCGAGGAATTTTCTTATCCATGCCCCCGGAAAGAGCAACAACCATGCCAAAATTATTAAGTCTCTATCACTCAATGCTTTGACCTAAACCGCCACTGTCACATTTTTTACATAAACTGTAAACCCCACCCCGCCCCGCATTGCCCCTAAATCTCTCTCCCTTACTAATTTCTTAGCTCCGATTACGGAAATTTGCAAATTTTTCCCTATCTTTGCGGAAAATATTACTTGAAAGTATGGATAATTTTGTGATAACAGTCGGAAGGCAGATGGGCTCCGGAGGTCGCGAATTGGGCCGCCTGTTGGCCGAGCGCTTGGGTATTGAGTTCTTTGACAAGAAGTTACTGCTCGAGGCGGCGGCTGAGTCGGGATTAGTGCCGGAGCTGATGGAGCGCGGCGATGAGCGCGGCCCGGGATTCTTCTCGGGGACCATGACGTTTACCATGGGCCTGATGGGATCGGCGCTCGGGTCGCAACCCGTGGGCAACGACACGGTTTATCGGGCCCAGAGCGAGCTTATTCGCCGCTTGGGGCAGGAAAAGAGCTGCGTAATCGTCGGTCGCACTGCGGATTACGTGCTGCGCGACCATCCGCGGTGTATCAACATCTTCGTCTCGGCGCCGGAGGATGCCTGCGTTGAGCGCCTGCTGAGTCGCGGCGACAAGACTTCCGAGGCCGAGGCAAGGGCTATGGTGAGGAAAGTCAATAAGTTACGCTCTTCCTACTACAACTTCTACACCGACCGCCAGTGGGGCCAGGCCTCGACCTACGACCTGACGGTCAACTCGGCCCTGATGCCGATGGAGGAGCTTGCCGACTTCATTGCCGACTATGTGCGTCGCCGCCTGAAATTGAAGTAATTCCCCCCGAAAAAAATTTACGGCAAATTGCGGAACATTTGCCGCGGATTTGTGGTTATTAGGGTAGACACGTTTTATTGACTGATTTATTTATGGCCGAAGTTCAAGAGCATAGCGCCCCTGAAAAGGAAAAGACACAGCCTCAGCGTCGCCGCCGCCGGTGGTGGCGTTGGTTGTTGCTGCTTCTGCTGCTGCCCGTGGTGTTGGTGGTGGCAGCGGTTGCCTTGCTCTATGTTCCGGGCGTTTTGAATCAAGTCGCTTCGTGGGTTTTGCCCTCGGTTGAGGAATCCACGGGGATGAAGATTGAGGTGGCCGACCTGCGGCTGCATTTCCCTCTGACTCTGACGGTTAAGGACGCCACAGTGATTCAGCGCGGCGACACGATGCTGACCCTCGAGCGCGCCGACGTCAACGTGCGTCCCTTGGCGGCCTTGGGGGGCAAGCTGAAAATCGGCGATGCCACCGTGCGCAATGCTTTTTATCAGATGGGCGGCCCGGATTCGCTCTATGTGGGAGCGCAGATTGACTCCGTGGGGGCCGCTGCGTCGCTCGATTTTTCGTTCAAACACATTGACGTCAAGCATGCTGACCTCAACGGCGCGCGAGTGCGACTGCTCATGGGACCGGACACCACTTCGTCGCCCAAAGATAGCGTTTCGACGCCTATTTTCATCACTTCGGGGCCGATAAGTATCCGCAATTTGGATTATACAATGTCGATGCGCCGCGACAAGGATGCCCCGGGCGATACGATCGTGGCCAGCGTGAAAGAAGCGCTTCTGAGCGACGGCCACTTGGTTACGGGCGACACCATCGACATTCGCGCCGGGCTGCTGCAAATGGCTGTGAGCCACGGCATTTATGGCAAAATCGGCGCGGAGCCGCTGCCGGGCCTCGACTTCGACTGGCTTGAGATGACCAATGCCGAGGCGATGGTTGACGGCTTTACGATGCACGGCACGGCGCTGAACGTCCCCCTAAAGAAACTGACCCTGCGCGAGCGCTGCGGCCTGACCCTGAGCGCCAACGGCGTGTTTGACATGGATTCCACGCGCTTGGAAGCCCGGAATTTTGACATCCGCGCAAATGACACAAAGCTGAAACTCAGCGCCATGATGGGCCTTGACTCCATTGCCTCAAAGGCGCCGCTGAAGGTTAAGGCCTCGGCCTCGGTGATGACGGCCGACGTGGGCCGCGCCATGCCGGCACTGATTCCGCTGTTGGCGCCGCTGCCCTCCGCGGTGCCCTTGGATTTGGCCATCGACGCCCACGGCACCATGGCGGCGCTGCAGATTGACACGATTTCGGCGGCCATGGAGCGGATTTTCGCCCTCAAAGGCTCGGCCGATGTCAGCAATTTCTCCGACCTGAAAAACCTCCGCGCCGACGCCTCGCTGAGCGGCTCGCTGATCAATCCCGCGCCCGTAGCGGCAATGCTGCCCAAGGGAAGCGGCATCCACGTGCCGCCGCTGAAACTGCAAGCCAAGGCCCACGCCGCGGGCGATTCCTACTCGGCCGACCTTACGGCCACCACCGGCGCCGGACGCCTTGCCCTGAAGGGCGCGCTCTCCGGCTCCGCACCGAATTATGACGCCGACTTGCGCTTAGATTCATTCCCCGTGCGCGCCTTCATGCCCGACTTGGGCATCGGGGCCGTCAGCGGCTCAGTCAAGGCCACCGGCCGCGGTTTCAACCCCATGGCTCGCGGCGCCAAACTCAAGGCCGACGTCAATGTGCGCTCCATAGATTATCAGGGCCATCACCTTGGCGGAGTGACACTTAAGGCCGCTCTCGACACGGCCTTCCTCCGCGCAAACTTAGTCACGGCCATGGACGCCGCGCGCGCCAACCTTGCCATCAAAGGCCACCTGCGCCCCAAGATGATTGACTGGGACGTCAACGGCCGCATTGACCGCCTGGACCTCCAGGCCTTGGGCATGAGCGACTCGATAATGAACGTGGCCGTGACCCTTGATTCGCGCGGCTACATGATTCCGGGCCTCGACTCCATCGCCGCCGACGCCGGACTGCGCAACTTGGTGCTCAACATCGGCCAGGCCTCCGTGAAAAACGACAACATCAACCTGACGCTCCACGGCGGCGAGGAATTCACCCTTGCGCAGCTTACCACCAAGGACTTACGCCTCGACTTCGACGCCTTGGCGCCCCTGTCGGAGCTCGGCACGAAGTTCGGCACGGCCGCCACGATGGCCTCAAAGATGTTTGAGACGCGAGTGGTCAACGCCGACTCATTGGCCCAGGCGCTGCCCACGTTCCGCCTGACCCTCAACGCCGGGCCTAACAACCTGATCAACGACTATTTGCGCCCGCAAAAAATCAGCTTCGGGCGCCTGAACCTCTCGGCGGGCTGCGACTCGCTGATTAGCATGAACGCCATGGCCCTGAACTTCCGCTCGGGCGAAAGCATGGCCATTGACACCCTCGCCGCCATAATTTCTCAGTCGGGCCCGCAGCTCAACCTCGACATCGACATGGACAACAAGCCCGGGACCTTCGACGAGTTTGCCCACGTCTGCCTGCAAGGAAAATGGAACCTCAATCGCGGCGACTTTGCCCTGCGCCAGCAGAACATTCAGGGCAAAACGGGCTATGAACTCGGCTTCGGGCTGACCACCACGGACTCAATTATCTCCTTGACTCTGATAGAGTTGAACCCCATCATAGCCTACAAGAAATGGACCGTCAACGAGGGGAACTACATAGCCCTCAACACGGCTGACATGCGCCTGGCCGCCGACCTCACGGCCGAGGGTAGCGACTCGCGCCTGCAGCTGACGTCGCAGCCCAGCGCCGCCGACTCCTTAGCCACGGAGCCGACCGACGACCTCATGCTGAAAATTGACAAGGTCCACATTCAGGACTGGCTGCAAATCAACCCGTTTGCGCCGCCGATTGCGGGCGATGCCTCGGCCTATCTGAAGTTGCGCATCGGTCGCACCTCCATCAACGGCACGGGCACCCTCTTGGTCGATAATCTCAGCTACGGCAAGCAGCGCGTGGGCGACATCGACATGGACCTTGCCCTCAAAACGGACCGCTCGGGCCTGATCAGCGCCGACGCCACCATGGACATCGACGAGCAGAAAGCCCTGACCCTGAGCGGGGTGATGAACGACTCGACGCGCACCGAGCCGCTGCTGCTGACCCTGCAGCTGACGGAGCTCCCCCTGCGCATTGCCAACCCCTTCCTGCCGCAGGAATATGCCGCGCTCTCCGGCTCGCTCAATGGCCGCATGGACGTCAGCGGCAAGCTCTCCGACCCCGTGCTCAACGGCCAGTTGAGCTTCCACGAGGCGCGCGTAAAAGTCGGAATGATAGGCTCTTCTTTCAGCTTTGACTCCATCGCCGTGCCGGTGGATAGCAACGTGGTGCGCTTCAATAATTTCGCCATTACCGGCTCGAATGCCAACCCGCTGCGCATCGACGGCTCCGTTGACCTCCGCTCCTTCTCGCAGCCGCGACTCGACTTGGCCCTCAACACCGCCAACATGCAGATTATCAACTCCAAAAAGGCGAAAAACGTCAATATCTTTGGCCGCGCGTTCATAGACCTCAACGCCAAAGTGCGCGGGTCCATGCAGTTCCTGCGCGTGGACGCCGACTTGGCCCTGCTGCCGCAAACCAACGTGACATACGTGGTGGAATCCGCCGGCGCCTCGGCCATAGGCCTGCAAAACGATAACGACATGGTGCGCTTCGTCAACTTTGCCGACACCGCCGCAACCATCAAGGCCGACACCATTGCCGCGCCCTCTATGATGATGGCTCTCAACGCGTTAGTCGACATCCGCCAGGGCTCCACGGTGACCGTAGACCTCAGCGCCGACGGCCAAAACCGCGCCCAAATCAAGGGCGAAGGCATCCTTGACTACTCCATGAGCCCGGCGCAGCCTGACGGACGTCTAACCGGCCGATTTACAATCAATTCCGGCTTCTTCCGCTACTCCCTGCCCATCATCTCGGAAAAGAATTTCTCCTTTAATCAGGGGAGCTACGTGGCCTTCAACGGCCCGATTCTGAACCCCACGCTGAGCATCTATGCCACCGACGACATCAAGGCCAACGTGACCCGCTCGGGCGAGAATTCCCGCCTTGTGATTTTTGATGTAATTCTCGGAGTGACAGGCACTTTGGAGCGCATGGACGTGTCGTTCGACCTCGAGACCAACGATGACATCACCGTGCAAAACGAGCTGCGATCCATGAGTGCCACCCAGCGAGCAAACCAGGCCATGAACCTGCTGCTCTATGGCGTCTACACCGGCCAGGGCACCACCGGCAATGCCAACCTCAGCGGCAACGCCCTCTACGGCTTCCTGACCTCGCAGCTCAACACCTGGGCCGCAAACTCCATCAAGGGCGTGGACCTCAGCTTCGGCATGGACCAATATGACCGCACGCGCGACGGCTCAACCTCCACCGCCACGCAATATAGCTATCAGCTCTCCAAATCGCTCTTCAACGATAGGTTCAAAATCGTCGTGGGCGGCAACTACTCCACCGACGCCAACGCCGAAGAAAACCTTGCCCAAAACCTCATCAGCGACATCTCCTTTGAATACTTGCTCAACGATTCCGGGTCAATGTACGTGCGCCTGTTCCGCCACACCGGCTATGAATCGATCCTCGAAGGCGAAGTGACCCAGACGGGCGTCGGCTTCGTGATGAGGCGCAAAATCCGCTCGCTGCGCGACCTGTTCGTGTTCCGCAAGAAATCCGCTCAACAAACCCCTGCCAAATCCGCCGAAAAGAAATGACCCGCCTGCTCCGTTTCCTCCCCCTGCTCATGGCCGCCCTCCTCTTGGGCGCATGCTCCACCACCAAGCGCATTGCCACCGACGATGCGCTCTATGACGGCATGAAACTCAAAATCGAGGGCGAAAAAGGCGAGAAAATCCCCTCCGGACTCAAGGGCGAAATCTCTAAGTCGGTGGCCGTCAAGCCTAACAACCCCTGGCCGATGACCAACATCCGCAACCCCTTCCCCAT
>CAZLMV010000007.1:0-25251 GCA_964560625.1 uncultured Bacteroides sp.
TGCCATCGAGGTGGCCACAATCGCGAGTTAACCGCTGTGGAAGCCCTTCGGGCTAACGTGCAACCTCTCCGATGGCTGCACTTCTTTCTGGCCAAAGGGTTAGCCTTGGAGGATTTGGGAGGCGTGGGCGGAGGTTTTGATTTGTTTGGGGAGGATGATGCGCTCGATGGTGCCTTCCGGGGTGATGATGAAGGTGGTGCGGAAGGTGCCCATGTATTTGCGGCCATACATCGATTTTTCGCCCCACACGCCGAAGTCCTCCAAGAGCCTATGCTCAGGGTCGGAAATCAGCGGAAAGGGCAGCTGATTTTTGGCAATGAACTTCTGATGTTGCGAGGCCGGGTCGGCGCTCACGCCAATCACCTGGTAGCCCGCATCGAGCAGCGCCTGATAGTTATCGCGCAGATTGCAGGCCTGAGCCGTGCACCCCGAAGTCAGGTCCTTGGGATAGAAGTAGAGGGCAATTTTCTTGCCGGGGAAGTCGCTGCGGCGCACCTCCTTGCCGTCCTGGTCCAGACCCAAGAGGTCCGGAACCATGTCTCCAACTTGGTAACTCATAGCCCGTTAGCGACGTTTTGACATTATGGCCTTCTGCACGGCTTCCTTAACTTGCTCGCCACGCAAATCCCGGCCCACAATCTTTCCGGCAGGGTCAATCATCAGGATCGTCGGAATGGCAACTACGCCGTAAGCCTCGGCAACGCTCTGACTGGCAGCCTTCGGCATTTCGATGACCGGATAGGGGATACCGAGCTCTTTGACAGCCTTTTGGGTGTCTTTAACGTCATCCCAAACGGCCACGCCTACGACGTCAATCCCGGCGTCGTGATATTGCTTATAGATCTCCACAAGCCCGGGAATCTCCTGGCGGCAGGGTGCACACCATGAAGCCCAGAAGTCGAGAATCGTGTAGCGCCCGGGGGTGATCCATTCGCTGAGCTTGTGTTTTGAGCCGTCGGCCAAAACCACGTCTACGTCCACGTATTTATTACCATCCTCGGTATTTGCCTTATTTTTGGCCAGGAGGAGCATATGTTGCGCCTCCTTGTCGGCGGCCACGATGGTGTCATTGTCGAAGATAACTTGCAGCTGATCAGCCGTGTAGAAGGGTCCGAATTGCTGGAACACCACCTGATTATAGAGGTTGTTCGGGTGAGCCTTGACGAATTCCACGGCCGCGGGGACCATTTTGTGGTCAATGATTGAGTCTTGCACCACGTCGTCGGGGGCGTTCTGCGCCTCGTCGATGAATTTCAGCGTCTGGGTCATATATTTGGCAAAGGCGTCGTTAGTGGGGGTGCCGACGGCATACGTTTGCTCGTTGAACGAGATGTCGCCCGGCTCGACAACTACCTGATTCAGAGGCAGTCCGCCCACTAAAATCATGGCCATCACGGGCTTGTCAACTTCGCCCTGGAAGGTCACCACGGTGTCCTTAGCCATCTTCAGCCCGAGCGTGTCGCGATTTTGAGCGTTCAGGAGAAGTACCTCCGTGCCCTTATACTGCTCAGGCACAGTTACTCGCAGCGAAAATTCGCCCGAGGTGGAGTAATCATCGTCGTCGCGTCCGGCCGACTCCTTGGTCTGCGTGCAGGAACCCAGCATCAGCGCGCCGGCCCCAAGCAGAATCAGTAATTTCTTCATCATTGCTTTCAGTTTGTAAATTTGTTAATTTATGGCGCAAAGTTACGCCAAAAAACTCGGAAAACCGCGCATATTATAAAAATTTAACCTCTCGAAATGATTTTTTTCACGCAAAACGCGAAAATTCTGAATTATTTTCTGTAACTTTGCAGAGTTAAATCATACCGTGAAATTTCTATAACAAATTCAAAGTATACAAAAACCGCTATGAGTCAACAAAAAAAGCAATGGGGAGCCATCATCGTCATGATCGCGCTCTTCGCAATGATTGCCTTCGTGACTAACCTCTGCACCCCGATGGCAACCATCATCAAAAATCAGGGCGAAATCTCTAACGTCCTCGCCCAGATTGGTAACTACGGCAACTTCATCGCCTACCTCGTAATGGGTATCCCCGCCGGTATGCTTATCAGCAAATTCGGCTACAAGAAAACCGCCCTTATTGGTCTGGTCGTCGGCATCGTCGGCATCGTGATTCAATGGTTGAGCGGCGTCATCGACGGCATGGGTCAGTCTCTCGGCGTTGTCTTCACTGTTTACCTCATCGGCGCCTTCATTGCCGGCCTTTGCATGTGTATCCTCAACTGCGTTGTTAACCCGATGCTTAACATCCTCGGCGGTGGCGGCAACAAGGGTAACCAGTTGATTCAGCTCGGCGGCGTGTTCAACTCTTCCGCAGCCGTTGCTTGCTACATCCTCATGGGCGCACTTATCGCCGACGTGACCCGCTCTAAGATTGCCGACGTGGAAATCGCTCTGATGATTGCCCTCGCAATCTTCGTCGTGGCCTTCATCGTGATCTACTTCACCAAGATTGAAGAACCCGCTCAGGCTCCCGTGCAGCTCAGCCTCATCAAGGGCGCCATGAGCTATCGCCACTTCGCCCTCGGTGCCCTCGGCATCTTCCTCTACATGGGCATCGAAGTCGGCACTCCTAACTTCGTTCAGCAATACCTTATCAACGAACGCGGCATGGCCGGCAACATCGTTGGTCTCCTCGTGGCCGTCTACTGGTTCATGATGCTCATTGGCCGTCTCGTTGGTGCCTCTATCGGCGGCAAATTCAGCGCACGCGCCATGATCACCACCGTGTCTATCGCCACTTTGGTCCTCGTGCTCTTCGGCATGTTTGCTCCCACTGACGTCCTCGTTAACTTCCCCGGCATCGACTGGGGCACTCTGACCGTCGTTTGGGCTGAAATCCCCGTTGGTATCTTTGCGTTCCTGTTGGTTGGTCTTTGCACCTCGGTTATGTGGGGTGCCATCTTCAACCTTGCTGTTGAAGGCCTTGGCAAGTTCACGGCTATCGCCTCCGGTATCTTCATGACCATGGTGTTCGGTTGCGCCGTGATGATGTTCATCCAGGCTTCCGTGGCTGACGCCGTTGGTTACATCAACTCTTACTGGGTAGTCGTGGCCTGCGCCGCTTACCTCCTCTTCTACGCCCTCGTCGGCTCTCGCGTCACCAAACGCGCCGACGACGCCCCCGCCGAATAAAATTTCCGCCCTCAGGGCGAATTCACCCATATTAACCCCCGGTTGCGTGCCCCAAGGCACCCACCGGGGGTTTTTGTATAACCAATACTTTTTAGCACTGATTTGGTTTCTTGCTACAAAAAAAAACGCCCATAAGGCGAAAAAAGCCCGGAAGGGCTTTCACGGCGGTTAACCCGGGGTTGGGCGCCAGCCCTACCCCGGGCAGTAAAACTACTTATAATTCAACCCCGGCGGGGTTGCACAATCTGCTGAAAAGGTGCAACCCCGCAGGGGTTGACCGGTAGAGGAGATCGTGATCAACCCCCGATAGCTGCGCAATCGGGGGTTAACCGCGGTGTAAGCCCTCCGGGCTACAGCGCACGAAGTAAACAGCATTGAGCGTTATCCTTACTATTATCCCGCGGTCGAGCCTGATGTTCATAACTTGTTGATAAAATCATCGGGCTAAAATTTCCGCGGGTGTCATTTTTTGTGTAAATTTGCACCTCACTTATACTAAACAAGGAATATGAACTGGTTTGAATGTAAAGTCGCCTACCACAAAATCGTGGAAAACGGCCTCCAAAAGAAAGTAACTGACACGTTTATGGTCGATGCCCTGAGCTTCACCGAAGCCGAGGCTCGCGTCATTGAAGAAGTGACCCCCTACGTCACCGGCGAAATGGACGTCACCTCCGTCAAAAAGACCAAAATCGGCGAAATTTTCCGCGATGACTCCGCCGACAAATGGTATCTCGTAAAGGTGGCCTTCATCACCATCGACGAAAAAACCGCCGCCGAAAAGCGCGCCATCTCCCAGATCCTCGTGGCCGGCTCCAACTTCAAGGGCGCCTACGATAACTTCATGGAAGGCATGAAAGGCACCATGGCTGACTTTGAAATCGTTTCCATCAACGAAACGCCCATTCTCGACGTCTATGCCGCAAAGCTCGACCTCCCCGCAAGCAACTAACCCCGCCGGCTCCGCCATTGCCGACCAAATCCGGCGCTATCACGCGGAGCTTCCCGCGGGGGTTAACCTCGTAGCTGTCAGCAAGTTTCACCCCATTGAGGCCGTGCGCGAGGCCTATTCTGCCGGTCAGCGCCTCTTTGGCGAGAGCCGCGTTGACGAGGTCGTGGCCAAGGCCGCGGCGATGCCCGCCGACTGCGTTTGGCACTTCATAGGCCACGTGCAGACCAACAAGCTGCGGCGCCTGCTCCCCGCGGTCCACGTAATCGAAAGCGTTGACTCTGAGCGCCTTCTGCGGCTGATCAGCGCCGAGGCTGTCCGCGCTAACCATCCCGTCAAGGTCCTGCTGCAGGTACATGTGGCCGCCGAAGAAACCAAAACCGGCTTCGCTCCCGATGACCTTATTATATGCGCACGCGCGTGTAAAGACCTCCCCGCGGTGGAAATCTGCGGCGTCATGGGCATGGCCTCCAACGTCGACGACCCCGCGCGCATCAACGCCGACTTTGCCGCCATAGCCGCCGTCGGGCGCCGGCTGCGCGAAATCATCCCCTCCGCCACCGAGCTAAGCATGGGCATGAGTGGCGATTGGCCCATGGCCGTGGCCCACGGAGCGACCTTGGTGCGCATCGGAACCGCCATTTTTGGTGTTAGAAATTAATTTTTTTAAACTTTTTTCATAAAAATTGTTATTATTTCAAAAAAAGTTCGTAACTTAGCACCCGCAAAAGTGCGTTCACATGCACACCCAACGCTAAAACTATTTATTTAACTCAATAACTCATAACTGCTTATGAAAAAAATCATGACTCTGGCACTTGCCTGTGTAGCTATGCTTGGTAGCACCGCAAAAGCTCAGGAAGTGACCTACGTTGAGGACCCCTCTCAGGGCTACACCTTCAACAAATTCAAATCTAACTGGTTCATCACCGCTGAAGGTGGCGTAAACATGCAGTTCTCTAAGCATGACGTACAGCGCGAATGGTCTGACCGCTTCGCTCCCGCTTTCGGCCTGCAGCTCGGCAAGTGGTTCTCACCCATCATGGGTTTCCGTGGCGGCGCTACCTACCTTGGCGCTAAGGGTGTTGCTAAGGACGCTAACGCTTTCGGCCTCGTTTACGAAAACGGCCAGCCCGAAATGTACAAGGACTACTACAAGACCAAAGTTGGCAACCTCGGCGTTAACTTCGACGCTATGTTGAACGTTACCAACTGGTGGTGTGGCTACAAGCCCAACCGCGTCTACAACTTCATCGCTTACGTAGGCGGCGCCGCTTACTTCGGCTTCCAGCACGAAGTTGGCAGCGACAGCAAGTGGGACAAGCACTTCGACACCAACATCGCTCTCCGCGGCGGTATCATCAACAGCTTCAACGTTAGCAAGCAGGTTGCTCTGAGCCTCGACATCCGCTACACCTGCCTTGGCGCTCGCAAAGAAGGTGGCCTCCAGTACGGCTCACTCGTTAACAACGCAGCTGCTTTCCTCGGTGTAACCTACCTCTTCAACCAGCGCACCTGGAGCGCACCCATCGTGCCCGTATGCCCGCCGGCTGAAAACTGCGATCCCATCCGCGCTCGTCTGGCCGAAGTTGAAGCTCGTCTCGCTGACACCCAGCGCAAGCTCGACGAATGCCTCCGTCGCCCCGTGCCCACCGCTGCTCCCGCTGCTCCCTGCGTAGCTCCCCTGGCTACCGTTTACTTCCCCATCGGTTCTGCTACCGTTTCTAAGACCGACGCTAACGTCCTCAAGAGCGTAGCTGCCCAGATGAAGGCTGACACCAACGTGAAGTATGACGTTTGCGGCTGGGCCGACAACTACACCGGCACCGAAGCCATCAACAACCGTCTGCGTCAGAACCGCGCTAACAACGTTAAGAACATCCTCGTGAAGAACGGCGTTAACGCTTCTCAGCTCGACGTTACCACCAACCCCGGCGACAAGTATGCCGGCAAGGAAAACGTTTACCTCGATCGTTGCGTAACCATCCAGGCTAAATAAATTTACTCCCGAAAAGAGTAACCCTCAGGAGGCTGCCCCACACCCGGGCGGCCTCCTTCCTTTTTCACCGCGCCGCGACTAATAATTCTTATAATTCTTATAAGTCTTATAAGTCTTATGAGATTTATAAAAGTTAGCTTTCGTGGGGGAAAATCGGGGAATTTAAGTTATTTTTGGTTTTCAGGTTTTTATGTTTCATTATATTTTCGTAACTTTGCGGGAAATTATCGATAATTATGAAACTTAAACACGTCATATACGCCTGCGCCCTCATGGCTATGGCCGCCCTCGGAGTCAACGCCGCCGGGCCCGAAGCGAACTCTGCCGAAGAAGTCGTCTGGATGATTGGCGACCAGCCCATCTGGCGCTCCGAAGTCGAAGACGCCTACCAGCAGATGAAGCAAGAAAAATTCGCCATCAAAGGCGATCCTTACTGCTTTATCCCCGAGCAAATAGCCTTGGAGCGCCTCTATCTCCATCAGGCCGACCTCGACACCGTAGAAGTCAACGCCGCCACCATCTTGGCCGAAGTAGACTCCCGCATCAACGAATGGATCGGACAAATAGGCTCCCGCGAACGTCTCGAGGAATACATGCACAAATCCCTCCCCGAGCTCCGCACCTATCTAACTGACCAGATGACGAATAACTATCGCGTCACCCAGGTGCAGCAAGGGCTCACGTCGAAAATCAAGGTGACCCCCTCGCAGGTGCGCCGCTATTACGAAAAACTCCCCAAGGACTCTATCCCCTTCATCCCCACTCAGGTTGAGGTTCAGATAGTTACGCTCAACCCCGTGATTCCCCGCGAAGCCATCGAGGACGTCAAGGACCGCCTGCGCGGCTTTGCCGACCGCGTCAATAACGGCACGGCCGAATTCTCCACGCTCGCAATCATGTATTCCGAGGATGGTTCCGCCAACTATGGCGGCGAAATCGGCTTCCGCCCGCGCGCCGGCCTCGTGCCCGAGTATGCCGCCGTGGCCTTCAGCCTCACCGACCCCCAAAAAGCCTCGAAAGTCGTTGAAACTGAGTATGGTTTCCACATCATCCAGCTCATTGAAAAGCGCGGCGACCGCGTCAACACACGCCACATCCTCATGCGCCCCAAAGCCGCCGAAAAGGACGTGCGCGAAACCCAGATGCGCCTCGACTCCATTCGCGCCGACATCCTTGACGAGAAATTCACCTTTGAAGACGCCGCAACCATCCTTAGCCAAGACAAGGACACCCGCAATAACCACGGCCTGATGACCAACACCAACCGCGAATCGCGCAACTTCAACACCTCCTTCTTCGAGATGAGCGAACTCCCCGCCGAAGTTGCCCGCGAAGTGGCCAAACTTCAGCCCGGACAGGTCTCCAAGGCCTTCGCCATGAAGGACCCTCACAGCAACAAAGACGTCGTGGCCATCGTCAAGCTCAAAAACCGCGTGGATGCCCATCGCGCCGACGTCACCAATGACTATCAGATGATTAAGTCAATGTATGAAAACGTGCAGCGCGAGCAAATCCTTGCCAACTGGATCAACAAAAAAATTGCGGAAACCTACATCCGCATTGAGCCGGGCTGGAATGGCTGCCCCGACTGGCGCTACAACTGGCTGAAAACCACCAAGAAATGAAGCATTGGCCTCTGTCGCTGATGGGGTTGCTCCTTGCCGCCGGCCTCATGGCCACCCCCCCGGCAAAATCACCCCTCTCCACCCCGGACCTCACGCCCATCGCGCCCCAGGTTCCGGAGGCCGACCGACATGAGCCTAACCGAGTGTTTCTCGAGCGCGCCGACATGCTGAAAGTTGACCCCGACGAGCCTAACGTCCAGATCCTCGTGGGGGGCGTGACGTTTCGCCGCGGCGACATGTTTATGTACTGTGACTCAGCGCGTTTCTACACTGACCCGGCCCTCCCCACCGACTCCATGGAGGCCTTTGGCAACATCCGCATGGAGCAGGGCGACACGCTTTTTCTCTATGGCGACGAGATGGAATACTCCGGCGCCGAACAGCGCGCCACCGTCTACGGCATTACCCGCGATGTCCGCCTGATAAACCGCGACGTGACCCTCACATCGCCCACCATTAACTATCTGCTTGACATCAACTTAGGTTACTACGACCAGCGCGGCACGCTCACTGACCCCCACAACACTCTGACATCGCAGGAAGGCGAATACGCGCCCCCCACGAAGGAAGCAAACTTCTATGACCGAGTGCACCTCCACGGCGTCAACGACAAGGGCGACACCGTCGACGTCTACACCGACACCCTCCTCTATAACACCAACACCCACATTGCCGAACTCCCCGTCTTTTCCCGCATTGTCGGCAAAAAAGGCGACATCCAGACCTCCAACGGCATCTTCAACACCGCCGAAAACACCGCCACACTCCTGGACCGCTCGCTGGTCCACACCACCGACGGCCACACCCTGACGGGCGACTCCATCGTCTTTGACCGCGCCACCGGCATCGGCGAGGCTTTCGGCTCAATGGTGCTGACCGACTCCGCGCGCCAAGTGCGCTTAGAGGGCGACTACGGATACTTTAACCAGCAGATTGACAGCGCTTACGCCACCGGCCGCGCCCGCGCCATGGAATATTCCAAGCCTGACACCCTCTACCTCCACGGGCGCGAAATCCGCACCTTCCAAAGCCCCGACTCGCTGCGCCTGATGGTGGCCAATCCCGAGGTGAGATTCTGGCGCGTGGACCTGCAAGGGGTCTGTGACTCAATGACTTTCGTGCAGCAAGACTCCACGCTCTACATGAACGGCGATCCCATCGTGTGGAACGAAAACCGCCAAATATTCGGCAACATCATCCAGGTCCACCTCAACGACAGCACCGTGGACCGCGCCGAGCTCCCCGACTTCGCCTTCGTGGCCGAAGCCATTGAGGATGAGTTCTATAACCAAATGAGCGGCAAATCGATGATTGCCGACTTCACCGACGGCGAACTCACGCGCCTGCAGCTCAACGGCTCCGTGCAAGCCATCATGCTTCCCGAAGAAAACGACTCCACTTTCAACAAGTTAGTCAGCATCGAGTCAAGCTATCTCGACGCCTATTTCGCCAATCGCGACATTGAGCGCGCCCACATGTGGCCCGAAACCACCGGCTCCGTCATCCCCATCTACCAAGCGCGCCGCTCCCAACTCTACCTCCCCAAATTCCGCTGGGAAACCGCCCTGCGCCCCACCGGCCCCGACGACATCTTCCCCCGCACCCCCAAAACAGAAGAACCCCAAAAAGAACCCCAAGAAGAAGAATCCCAATCTTCCCAAGAGTCCCAAAATTCCCAATCTTCCCAAGATTCCCAATCCTCCCAATCCTCCCAATCCTCCCAATCTCCCCAATCCTCCCAAGAACCCCCTGAATCCCCCCAAGAATGACCCCCGCAATCAAACTTTTCGGCCGTATCTGCGGCAAAATCATCGCCTTAGCGCTTATTGTTGAGTTCATTGTCCGCATAATCCTTGCCGCCATCACCCCCGAAAGCATCGGCCTCTCCTTCGGGCAATGGATCGGCAGCTTCCTCCTCGGCGCCGTCAACGACCTCTGCTTCGTGGTCATCGCCTTAGCCTTCTTGGTGGTCTACTGCGTCACCTTGGGCGAGGGAAAATTCCGTAAACCCTTGGGCTACATACTCTTTGGCCTCTTAGTTTGCGCCTTCCTCTACGTCTGCCTGTTCAACACCGTCTTCAACGAATATGGCAGCGTCGTGCCCCTGATTGCGCGCATCTTCTTCGGCTTCTGGGCCCTGAGCTTCGGCCTGCGCCTCTTCCTGCCCAACCTGCGCCCCGCGTGGACCCGATTTTGGATCTGGGCGCTCCTTGGCGTCTACGTCTTGGTGATCTACTTCAACGGGTGCGCCGAGTATTTCTTCTGGGACGAATTCAACGTGCGCTATAACTTCATAGCCGTTGATTATCTGATATATACAAACGAAGTGGTGGGCAACATCATGGAGTCATACGCCATCATCCCGTTGGCGCTCTGCGTGCTTGTGGTCACGGTCATCACCACCTTCTTCCTCTTCCGCGCCGACGTCAAGCAGTTCCGCCTGCTCTTGGGCCGCGGCTGGCGCGTTAAATCGCTGATAGTATGGGCCGTATGCGCAGCCATCAGCGCCTGGCTCATCACCTTCAACGTCCGCTTCCAGCAAACCGACAATACCTACTACAACGAACTGCAAGCCAACGGCCCCTACAAATTCTTCGACGCTTTCCGCAAGAACCACCTGGAATTCACGCAGTTCTACGTCACCTTGCCCGACGACGAAGCCGACCGCATGGTCCACGAAATCTATGGCAGCACCGGCGAAAATTTCCGCCACATCGCCCCGGATTCGCTATCGGCCGTATGGACCGCCAACTCCATGCCTAACATCGTGTTAATCAGCATGGAAAGCATGAGCGCCGACTTCATGAAACGCTATGGCTCGGAGCGCGACATCACCCCCAATCTCGACTCCTTAGCGCTGAAATCACTCGTCTTCGATAATCTCATCGCCACCGGTAACCGCACCGTGCGCGGCCTCGAAGCGCTGACCCTCTCCCTGCCCCCCTGCCCCGGCGAAAGCATCATCAAGCGCCCCGATTGCGGCGGCATGCGCTCGCTCCCCACCATCCTCGGTCCCCTCGGCTATCGCTCAATTTACTTCTACGGCGGCAACAGCTACTTCGACAACATGGGCGCCTTCTTCGGCTCAAACGGCTATGAAATCGTCGACGCCGCAAGCTATCGCCCCGAAGAAATCACCTTCAAAAACATCTGGGGCGTGGCCGACGAAGACTCCTATCGCAAGGCCATCAGCGTCATCGACACAATTGCCCCGCAAGGCCCCTTCTTCGCCCACATTATGACCATTTCAAACCACAGGCCCTACACCTATCCCGAAAACCGCATCCCCATCCCGACGGACTCCAAGACGCGCGCCGGCGGCGTGATGTATGCCGACTGGGCCCTCGGCGACTTCTTCCGCCAAGCCGAAAAAGAGCCTTGGTTTGACAACACGGTCTTCGTCATCGTGGCCGACCATTGCGCCTCCTCCGCCGGCAAAACCGACCTGCCGCTGGAGAAATATCACATCCCGGCGATGATCTACGCTCCCGGCAAGATCGCCCCGCAGGCCGTCGAGAAATTCTGCTCCCAAATCGACCTGATGCCCACGCTTTTCGCCCTCATGGGCATGGACTATGACTCTTATTTCTACGGCCAAAACATCCTCAGCCCGGACTTCACCGAGCGCGCCTTCTTGGCCACCTACGAAGACCTCGGCTACCTCGAAAACGGCATCCTGACGGTGCTCTCCCCCGTGCGCCGCACCGAGCAATTCCGCGTGACCCCCACCCCCGAAAACCCTTACGCGACCACGCCGCTTGAGGCCACGGATTCCACCCTTATCTACCGCGCCACGGCCCTCTATCAAACCTCGGCCCGCTGGTATCATCCCTCCCGCCAAAAGCGATGATGAATGTTACAAAATGGCGCGAGAATTTGTTAAATTTGAGCATTTTGGCGCGTAGTTTCGCAAAAAATGCGTAAATTTGCGTGTTATTATTCATTATTTAATCATTATTACACTTTGCAAATGAAAAAATTTTTATCTGCATTGGCCCTCGTGGCAGTAGTGTTGTTCCCGTTTGCCCTCCAGGCCAAGACGGTGACTTTCACCACCAACATTCCTGAAGCAACCTACATTCAGGAAATCCCCTCTTATAACGTGGCCTACTTCAACGGCCAGACCAGCATGGAGGTCAATTTCGGCTCCTCTGTTGACGGCATTGAGATCCGCCCCAACAGCGGCTATGACTTAGTCTCCGTAACCATTGGCGAAAGCGTCAAAACCCCTTACGGCACCAGCCTCTACATTGACCTCGAAGACATCCCCGAAGGGGGCACCGTGGCCATCGAAGCTTCTGAAAAAGCTCCCCGCACGTTCACCATCAGCGGCAATCCCGACGAAGTTTCGCTGAGCTACAGCGGCACCATCTACGACAGCAACAACATCGAAGACGGCAAATGGACCATCGTTGACAGCTCTGACTATGGCTCATACTTAGACATCAACTGCGCCAGCGGCTACGTCATCGAATCAGTGACCAACGACGCCACCAACGCCTCAATGGTCAGCGAATATCAGCTCTTCTCGCCCCGCGCATCGGTTTATCTGTCGGCCTCTGAGTTCCCCCAGGGTGCCGCAATTACCGTCAAGTGCTCCTCCTTAGCTGCCGTGCGCACCGTCCACGTAAGCCTGACCGTCATCGACGGCGAAGCAGACCAGATTTCAGTGCGTCGCAATGGCGAATATACACCCATCCCCTCCTCTGAATGGGACGACATCGCGCTGAATCCCCAATCTGAACTCCCCCTGCAAATCTCCTCTACCGACTGGAGCAAATCCCTTTATAAAGTGGAAGTTAACGGCACTCCCGTTGAAGCTACCTATGGCTCTTTCTACCTCAACGACCTCGCCGACGGCGACAAGATCAGCGTTTGGCCCAACTTCCCTGACGTGACCGTCCCCGTGAAGTTCAACTTCGTCAACGAAGGCACCGAGGGCGCAATCTATGCCGTTTACATCAACAGCGAACCCGTTGAAGACGCCGTATGGCAGGCCGAAGACTTCTCCGTGAAACTCGGCGACAAGCTCGGCGTGAGCTACAACACCAACGGCTATCAGATCAACTCCGTGACCATCAACGGCGTAGCCGCTCAGAGCCTCTATAGCTACAACGAAACCGTGTCGTCCGAGGATCCGCTGATCTTCGTCATCGACGCCGAGAAGTACAAAGACTACACCGTAAAACTCATCTACGAGCCCGGCACCATCGTGGTCTACAACGACTATGGCACCAATAACCCCATCGAACTCCCTGCCGACGCCGGCGAAGTAACCCTCAACATTGAGCGCGGCAAGAACTACCTCAACATCAAGGCTGCCGAAGGCTACATCATCACCTCGGCCATCAACCTGCTCACCGACGAAGACCTCTACCTCCCCGTGGCCATCACCGGCGACATGGAAATCGCCGTCTACACCGAGAAGTTTGACCGCGACAACCTCTGCGTGCTCTATCTTGCTGACTCTCAGTGGAACTACGCCAACGTAACCCTCTCGATGCGCAACGACGCCACCCGCGAATCAATCACTCCCGTCGTGGGCTACAACTTCATCAAGTATGCCAACGCCGACCGTCCGTTCTCCATGACCTTCTATCCCGACGCTGACCTCTACATCAACGGCGAGCAGAGCGTCAACAACTATGGCGAATGGAGCGGCGCTGCCGACCTCGAGCCCAACTCGGTAATCAAGGTGTTCCCCCAGGGCACTGAAGTGGCCACCTACAACGTGACCATCGACAACCAGAGCGAAGGCTCCATCGCAATCCTTGCTGACTACGTAACCCCGCTCGAAGGCACTCAGGCCGGCGTGTTCGGCCCCACCGACGTTGAATTCGTCTCCGTGGAAACCGCCGCTGCCGAAGGCGCCAGCGCATTCATCATCAAGGTTAACGATGAGGAAATCAAGGCTAACGCTCAGGGCAAATTCGTGGCCCACATCACGGCTGACGCCACCATCTCCATCGAGGCAGACCAAAACGTAGGCATCACCGAAATCACCGCCGGCGCCAACGACGCCATCTATAACCTCCAGGGCGTGCGCGTAAAGAACGCCAAGGGAGGCATCTTCATCCGGAATGGCCGCAAAGTGGTCCGCTAAACATCTGACTCTCAACATCATTGTGGGGCCGTGTGCTGAGGCACACGCCCCTACAATGATTTTACTCCCAACCTCTCATCCCCACCCCATTGATACGCAATTAGATCATGAATAAACTGACTATCTTATTTCTGAGTGCGGCGCTTGCCTTCGGCGGCAACGCCCTTGCACAATCCAAAATCGACCTTGCAGGCCGCGCGACGCTGCGCCAAGCAAAGGTCACGGCAGCGGCCAAACCCGCCGCCCGCTTCGCCAAGGCTAAAAAATCAGCCTCCGAGGCCCCTCTCCACGCTTTTCTGACTCTCAACTCAGGCTTTACGGCCGCCGACTTAGGCGACATTACCGGCCTTGAAATCCAAGGCGGACGCGGCAGCAGACTCATGGCCGCCTTCCCCGCTGCGGCCCTCGAAGCGCTCGAATCCTCGCCCGCCGTCAAGGCCATTCAGCTCGAGCGCGCCATCGACGCCAAAATGAACCTCGTGCGCCCTCTGACGGGCATCGACAAAATCCACTCCGGCGAGGCCCTGCCTCAGCCTTTTACGGGCAAGGGAGTGCTCTGCGCCTTGGTTGACGGCGGCTTTGACCCCAACCACGTAAATTTCATCAATGCCGACGGCTCCAGTCGCATTGAAAACTTCACATACTTCCGCCCGCTGCAAAACGGCGGCTACAACCCCGAGACCTACGGCGCGGACTATATCCCCAACATCGACACCGAAAGCAGCCAGACCTTCCACGGCACCCACACCATGGGCATCATGGCCGGCTCCTATCGCGGCAAAGTGACCGCGGGAGTGCTTGGCGCCGACAGCAAGGGCTACATGATCAACGACGTCAAGGAGATCGACAACCCCTACTATGGCGTGGCGCCCGACGCCGCCCTTGCCGTGGCCTCCGGCGCCGGCACGGACTATTACGTAGCCTTGGGCATCAGCCAGATTCTCGACTATGCCTACTGGAAGGCGGGCGACACGAAGACCCACGTGCCCGTCTGTCTGAACCTCTCCATCGGCTCCAACGTGGGCCCTCACGACGGCTCGGCAACCCTGTCAAAATACATTGACGAAGAAGTCGACTATGCCGGCGAAGGCTACAGCTTCATCCCCGTGATAGCCTCCGGCAACGAAGGCGACCTGAAAATCGCCGCCCACAAGGTCCTCTCGGCCGACGACGACCAGTTCAAGACCGCCTTCCGCAGCCTTGACCTCCTTGCCGGCGCCGGGGGCATGCCCAATGCGCTTTATGGTCAGGTCTATCTCTACTCTGACAGCGAACTCCCCTTTGAGGTGCAGGCCGTGATTATCAACAAGCAGCGCGACGGCCGCGTGGCCCTGCAAAATGCCCTGAGCGCGTCGCCCGAAGGTGCGCAGAAATATCTCTGCTCCTCCGAGGACTATGTCCAGGACTCGGAAGTGGACAAGGTGTCGCCCCAATTGGCGCGCAACTTTGAGGGCTACCTCGGCGTGATGGCCCAGACGGACTTGGCCGAAAGCGGACGCTACATGGCCGTGGTCGACATGATGCTTTGGGAAACTGAAGCCAACGGCGGCAACTACTGCGTGGGCCTCATCGTCAAAGGCGAACCGGGCCAGCGCATCGACGCCTACTGCACGGGCGAATGGTTTGACCTCTCAGACCATGGCCTCGGCGAGTTTGGCTACGTTGACGGCTCCACCGACGGCACGATTTCCGACGTGGCCTGCGGCAAAAACTCCATCGTCGTGGGCTCCTATAATGCCCGCAACTACTGGGGCAACGTCGACGGCTCCATCGGCGGCTATGACGACGACATGTTCTCCAACCATAAAGTCAGCGACTTCACCTCCTACGGCACCCTGATGGACGGCCGCACGCTGCCCCACATCTGCGCTCCCGGCGCCACGGTAATCTCCTCGTCTAATGAATATTACATCCAGGACAACAAGGTTGGCGACGAAAACATCCAGGCCACGTTCAACGACGGCACGCGCCGCTACAGCTGGCATCAGTGCGTGGGCACTTCGATGTCGACCCCGGTGGTGACCGGCTCCGTAGCCCTCTGGATGGAGGCCAACCCGCAGCTCACCGCTCAGGAAGCCCGCGAAATCATCCAACAGACCGCCACGGTCGACGCCGACGTCAAGGCCGGCAACCCAGTGCAATGGGGCGCAGGCAAATTCAACGCCTATGCCGGACTGAAGGAAGTGCTTCAGCGCAAGGCCGCCTCAATTGAAGGCATCACCACCTCCGGCGGCACCGAACCGCTTATCCGCCAGACGGTTGGCGAAGTGGAAGTGACCCTTCCGGGCGCAGCTCAGTTGGCCGTGGCCCTCTACTCCACTTCGGGCCAAACCGTGGCTCAGACCTCCGCTCAGGGCAACACCGCCGTGCTCTCCACCGCCTCCCTCCCCGCCGGAGTCTACATCCTCTCGGCCAACGGCAACTCCGCCAAGATAGTAATCAAATAAACCCTTAATAACCAATTCATTCACACTAATGAAAATACTTCGACTCGCCCCGGCGCTGCTCTCCCTCCTTGCCGGGATGCCCGTTGCGGCGGCCGAATCGGAAACCCCGATTCTGACCTTCAAGACCACCCTGTATGAAAACCACGGGGCCGAAAACGCCTTCCATTTCTACATCGGCGCCACCGAGAAGACCTACATCGACGTGGACTTCGGCTTCGGCCCGGTGGAAGTGGAGGTAGACCAGGCCACGTTTGACCCCGAAACCTCAGCCATCAAGGCCACGACCATCACCGGCTCCGTAGGCACCGAAGGCACGGTCAAAGTCTATGGCGACCCCTCGCTGATTGACTACTTAGACCTCGAGGGCGTCTACGCCACGGAAATCTCCATGCCTCAGCTGACCAACTTGGAGATTCTCAACCTCAACCACAATGAGCTCAAGGCGCTGGACCTCACGCCCTTCTCCAAGCTCCAGGCACTCTATGTCAACGACAACCCCTTCGGCGAGTCGCCCTTGCTCATCGGCCCCAACAAGCCGGAGTTGGTGATTCTCGAAATCAGCAACATCGGCGCCCTGAACCAGAGCTTCGACATTTCAGACTATCCCGCGCTGCAGGCCTTTGACGCCTTTGCCACTCACGACCTGCGGAAAATCACTCCCGCGGGATGCCCCGACCTGGTGCGCCTGAGCATCGACGTGACCTCCGTCAGCGAGCTCGACGTGACAAAAAACACCAATCTGCGCGTCCTCAACGTCTCCGAGACGGCCATCTCCGACATTGACATCAGCCAAAACACGAACCTGCAGCAATTCTACTGCACCCACACCGGATCATGGATGACGGAGCATAAATTCAACTCCATTGACGTCAGCAAAAATCCGAACCTTATATATTTAATGTGTCAGGGTAACAATCTGACCGACATTGACGTCAGCAACAACCCCAACCTGCAGACGCTCTTTTGCAACGGCAACTACCTGACCACCATCGACATCTCCAAGAACCCCTACATCAACTCCCTGAACATCTCAAACAACCTCATGGACTTCACCACCATGCCGCTGCCGCGCGAGGAGTTCATTGAGTATTACTATTATCAGCGCCCCATGCCCGTGGATCGCTCCTATGCCGTGGGCACGACCATCGACATGTCGAGCCGCGTAATCATCCCCGATTCGGAGACCTGGTTTGCCCTCTTTGAGCGCCAGCGCGACGCCGACGGCGTCCCCATCAACGTGGAGCTCCCCGAGGATTACTATGAATACTCTAACGGCAAGGTGACCCTACTCAAGGAGACCACTGACTCCGTCTACATGGCCTTTGCCAACTCGCTGTTTGAGCTCTATGACCTGCAGACCACCCTCTTCAAGGTGAAATCCGTCGAGGACTTCGGCAAGGATAATCCCGCCGTGACCCTGCGCACCCGCCCGGGCGTGAAGGATGTCGCCTTCCGCATTGGTATTCAGGGCGCTACCCCCGAAAAGCCGAAGACTTTCTCCGTAGATTTCGGCGACGGCAACCCCATTGAATTCTCCACGACCACCAACGTGCTCCCCGACGAGCCCAACGCCTCGGGCGAAGTCAAACGCACGGGGTCAATGATCATCTATCTGCCTGAGGGCACGGACCTTTCGGCCTTTGCCATCGACGGCGTCGGCCTCGCGTCGGTCAATGTCAGCGCCTCGCCTTGCATCACGGATCTGAGCATTACCAACTGTCAGATCAACTCCATTGACCTCTTCTGGAACCGCATGCTCATCAACCTTGACCTCAGCGGCAACGCCCTGACCGCCCTTGACCTCAACGGCGGCGACGAAGCAAACGTCAAGACGAGCCTGCACACCATCAAGGCCGCCAACAATAAGCTGACCTCCATTGAGCCGGGACTACTGTATGCCACGACCGTCGACCTGAGCAACAACAATTTCGCGGAAATCAACCTCCTGAAGGCCTCCAACGTGGTTGACCTCAACCTCAGCGGCAACCAAATCTCCTCAGTGAGCATCCAGGACCTCGAAGCCGCCAAGCGCCTGAATTTCAGCGACAATAACCTCTCTGAAATCACCATTGCCGACTATATCGACCTCGACTACCTGAACCTGAGCGGCAACCGCTTCCCGCTGTCGGCCCTCCCCCGGGCTCCCAAGGCGCAGACCTATGTCTACGCTCCTCAGAAGCCGTGGGCGCTCCCCGAAAAGGCCCCGACGGCCAACCTCTCCAAGCAGCTCCTCGACGACGCTACCACCTTTACCTGGCATAAAGCCGACGGCACCGTAATCTCTGACGCTCAAGCCATTAAGGAGAATGCCCCGGGCGTGTTCCAGCTCTTGGACACTAACCTCGGCGCCATCTATTGCACATTCACTAACCCGGCATTCCCGGCCTTCTCGGGCGCCGACATCTATCGCACCACCGACGTCGTCGTGGCTGAAATGCCCAAAAACGTGGTCTGCTCGTTCAAGACCCTTGCCGACGGCATCGGCGAACTCGGAATCACCGGCAAGCAGGAAAGCACCGCCGTCTATATTGACTGGGAAGGCAACGGCTCCTTAGAGCAGTTCACCGCCACCATCAAGGACCCCACTTTCTATAATGTCAACGTTCACTCCGGCGCAGAAGTCAAAATCTACGCCTACGAAAAGGAATGTGGCCTGACCGTGTTCTCAATGGCCGCCGGCCCGTTGGAATACATCGACGCCGCCCCGCTGACCGAGCTGATCCACTTCACCGTGCAGGGCTCACACCTGACCCAGGACAAAATCACGCCTCCCGAAGCAGACCTTGAGGAATTGGTGATCATCAACTCCGAGCTGACCGACGCCTCTAAATTCCTCAACAAGTATCCCAACATCTGGCTGCTGAACCTCTGCAGCAACAAGCTCACGGAGGTGGACTTCTCGCCCCTGCAAAAGCTCGTGGCCGCCTATGCCGCCGACAATCAGCTGACCAAGGTGACCCTCGACAATCCCAAGCTCAAAGACCTCGCCCTGAGCGACAACCTCTTGGAAGACATTGACTTCTCGAAGGCCACGACCGTTGACCAGCTCTGGCTCTTCAACAATAAGTTCAAGTCAATCGACATCACCCCGCTTCGCGATCTCGGCATCCTCGACATCTCCAACAACTATTTCACCTTCCTGACCCTGCCCACCCCGGACTATGAGATTCGCTCATATCTCTACGGCAATCAGGCGCCGATTGAAGGCGAAATCGTCGACGGCAAAATCGACCTCAACGGCTATGGCGCCACCACCTTCCGCTGGTTCATCGACTCGCCCTACTACGACGAAGAGACCGGCGAACTCTATGGCGAAGAGTTAGTCGAAGGCGAGGAATACACCCTTGAAAACGGCGTGACGACGTTCCTGACCGACTTCACCCACATCATGTGCGTGCTCCAAAACCCGGCATTCCCGAAATTGGACCTCTACACCAACTTCATGGATGCCCACCTCAACTCAGCCATCACCGAAGTCGAAGCCACCCCGACAGACTCAACCATCTACGACCTCCAAGGTCGCCCGGTGGTCAACCCGGGCCCCGGCCTCTACATCCAAAATCACCGCGTAATCAAACTCTAAGCAAAAGGGGCCGCACAAAAGCGGCCCCTTTTTAATCCAAAATAAAAAATACAAAATCCAAAATAAATCACAATTGCTCCAATTGCTCCAATTGCTCCAATTGCTCCAATTGCTCCAATTGCTCCAATCCTCCCAATCCTCCCAATTTTCCCAAAAAATTCAAAAAAATCAAAGAAAAATTTGGTCATGTGCGGAATTTGTTATAAATTTGCAACACTTTTGTGACGCACATTTTCACCACTTAGGCTCTTACTCGCACTAATGAACAGCATCAAGAAACTGATAATCAGCTTGATGACGATGGTCCTCACCACCGCCTACTGTTCTGCATTATCTCTCTTCACCCCCGAACGCTACAAGCAAATCACCGACAGCATCAACCAAAACCTCGCTGCCGCAAAGACCGCCCAAGATAGCGTCCCCCCGCTTTACGACCTCTTTGACCTCGCCGCTTACGCCGACCGCACCGACGCTGCCGAGCGACTCTATCACGCGGCCCGCCGCGCAGGCGACGTGCGCGTCCAGCGCGAAATGTGTCTGAAATTCGCCGAACTTGGCGCCCAATATTCCGATTCCACTCTCTATAACATTGCCTTTGAGCGCCTATATCTGCTGCCGCAAGACGAAGACAGAGACCTGACGGAATGTTACATGCGCACGTTCAGCCCCTTCGTCACCCGCCTGCAAACCGAGCAGGAGCTCTCTGACGAAATTCAGCGACTCATGACCGAGCTGAAAGACCCCGAAAAGGCCCCCTACATGTCGAGCTATGACCGCATCGTGCGCATGTTTAACCTCGCCGACTATATCCAGGGCTTCACTCAGGGATCGTCCGTCTCGGAATATCTGGACCAGTTGGAGCGCGAAATTAACCGCCTCCCAGCCGATAAATCGTCGGTCCTGCAGTATAAATTCTACTCCACTGCCGCGCTTTCTTATATGCGCAATGAGATGTTTGACGAAGCCGTAAAGACCGACAAGAAAATCCTCTCTGCCGTGGACCATATGGAGCGCGAAAACCAGCGCACCGGGCGCAAATTCCGCGACTTTAACCTTGCACGATTCATCTCTTACCGCCGCATGCTCAAGTGTTATCAAGCCCTCTCGGAGGCCGAGGTTGAGTCCCTTCACGACGCCATCAAGGAGATGGCCAAGGTCAACATCGACGTGGCCAACGACATTGAAGAAATGCCCGTGCCGGAAATGGCCCTCTACATGAAGCGCGGCGAGTATGACAAGGCCCTGCCCTATCTGCTCCACTTGGTTGAGCGCGCCGGGACCCTCTACGACAAGAAATTCTACCTACGACGCACCCGCGAGGCCGCGCGCGCCACTAACAATACCGAAGTGCTCTCGCAAATATCTGACCAATACGCAGATATCCTCGAGGAATACATCGACATGAAGACCGCCGAGCGCATGCGCGAACTGCAAATCAACTATCAGTTCCAATCCCTGCGCGACAGCAACGAAGAGGAGCTGCGCCAGCGCGAACACCTCGTGACCATCCTCGCTGTCATCGCCTCCGTGCTCCTGATTGTGGTGATTATCGTGTTCATCGTCATGACCACGCGACAGAACAAACAGAAGCACAAACTCGCCGCCATCAACGCCGCCCTTGAGGCCGAGGCCGAGAAATTGCGCCAGACCACCGAATCGCTCTCCCATGCCCGCGACCGCGCCGCAAAAGCCATGGCCGACAAATCGCAATTGGTTAATTATCTGACAAATGAGGTCACCAACCCCATTAACGCCATCATCGAGTATTCGCAGATGATCGTCGACAATGCCCAGGGCGAAAATCAGCAATATCTCGCGCGCTTCAAGGCCGTGGTTGACATGAACATCAAGATGCTCCAGGGCCTGATGGCCGACGTGCAGGAATTGGCCGTGGCCGAAAACGACGAACTGCCCATCAATCGCGCGCCTGTCAACCTCAACAAGATTGGCGAATTGGCCGTGGAATCCATTGCCGGACAGGTACATAACGGCGTTGAACTCATATTCAACCCCGCCAACGGCGGCGAGAAAACCATCTTCAACACTGACCCCCGGCGCGTAGAAATCGTGCTGCTCAACCTCCTGAACAACGCCGCAAAATTCACCACCCAAGGCTTCATCCGGCTCGACGTGGCCATCGACGCGGAGGGCAACGCCGTGTATAGCGTCACGGACTCCGGCTGCGGCGTCCCCGCCGACAAGGCCGACGATATTTTCAAGCGCTTTGAGAAGCTCGACCCCTCCACCCCGGGCGTAGGTTTGGGCCTGAGTGTCTGCGACTTAGTGGCTCGCTCCCTTGAGGCCAAAGTGGAACTTGACCGCTCCTATCCGGGCCCCGGCGCGCGCTTCACCCTAACAATCTCGCCCCACCCATGAAGAAAATTGGAATCATCGTAGCAATGGAGAAGGAATTGCGCCTGCTCCTGCCCCTTTTGCAAAGCTCTCAGTCAATTGAAAATGAGGGCTTTACGTTTTATACCGGCACCATCTCCGGCCATAGCGTCTGCGCCATGAAATGCGGCATCGGCAAGGTCAACGCCGCCCTTGGCTGCTCGGCCCTGATTCGCTCATTCGGCCCCGAATTAGTAATCAACACCGGCGTTGCCGGCGGCACGGGCGCCGCCGAGGTGCTCGACGTAGTTGCCGCCGAATCAGTGGGTTATCATGACGTGTGGTGCGGCCCCGGGACCACTCCCGGCGAGGCCGCCGGCTGCCCGCAGCTCTTTCCTGCCGCCCCCGCCGCCGTAGAGGCCCTAAAAGGAATCGAAGGCATTAAATATGGCGTCATGGCCTCCGGCGACGTCTTTGTCGACTCGCCCGAAACCGTCAGCCGCATCCTCGAAATCTACCCCGGAGCACTTGGCTGCGACATGGAAAGCGGCGCATTAGCCCAGACTTGCCACCACTACGGAGTGCCCTTTTTCTGCCTGCGCGTGATTTCCGACACCCCCGGACGCGTCAGCGACAACGGCGCCCAGTATGAATCCTTCTGGGAGGCCGCGCCGCAAGAAACTTTCCACGTTTTAACCGCCCTGCTGCGCAATTTATGAAGAAAATTCCCTCCTTTACCATTGACCATACGCGCCTGCTCCCGGGCATCTACGTGAGCCGCCGCGACTACACTCCCGCGGGCGACTGCATCACCACTTTCGACGTACGCATGACCGCCCCTAACCGCGAGCCGGCCATTGACCCGCGCGCGCTCCACACCATTGAGCACCTTGCCGCCACCTTCCTGCGCAACGACCCCGAATGGGCCTCGCGAGTGGTCTACTGGGGACCAATGGGTTGCTGCACAGGCTCTTACCTGCTGCTCCAGGGCGAGGTTGAGCCGCGCGAAATCATCCCGCTGATGACGCGCATGTTCCGGTTCATCGCTGCCTTTGAGGGTGAAGTTCCCGGCGCAACGGCCTCAGATTGCGGCAATTACACCTTCATGGACCTCCCCGAAGCCCGCCGTGTGGCCGAACGCTATCTCGAGCACCTCTCCAACCCCGAAATGCCGCTGAGTTATGACGCCTAAGCCCCTGCTCGCGCTGATGATTGGCGCCATCATCGCCATGTTCGCCTCATGTTCCGGCTCGAAGAAATTCAAGGTCGACATTGACGCGGAAACCCTTGGTACTCAGAAGTTAACCGTGGTCTACGCCACCGACGACGGCAACCGCGTGGTCTTAGAGCCTACTGCCGTCGACGGCCATGTCCACTTCACCGGCTCAGCCTCCAAACCGGCCGAGGTTGAGGTCTTTACCTCGGCCGGCACCAAGTTGGTCAGCTTCCTTGCCGCCAATGGCGACGAAATTTCCATCACCTTCAGCGACGGCAAACCGACCATCTCCGGCGCCCGCGGAGCATTGACTGACAGCGTCATAGCCGCCGTAGACACCACCCGATTCAGCGCCCCGGCAATCATCGTGAGCCGCGATTCATCCGAAACGTGGGACGCCGAAGGAATCTGGATTTTCACCTCCTCAGCCGCCGAACGCACCAAAGCCGTCATGGACACCATTCGCGCCCACAAAAAGCAGGTGCGCGACGTCTTTGTCAGCCATAGCCTCGACACGTGGTATGACGCAGTGCGCTATGACTCAGCCACTTGGAAGCAAGGCATCCTCCCCGAAGGCCCCGTGGCCATCCCCCGCATCACCTCCACCCCCCTCCTCCTCGAAATAGACTCCGCCGCCCAAGTCATCCGCACCCAAAAACTCTAAAACAAGAGCTCGCGGAGATATTTGCGTGGCTGATCCAAAAGGATTGCGAAGACAAAAATCACCACATCATAAAGCCCTATGACGGCAAGACACGCTACGCCGCTATAGGTTTGATAAATAAGCCGAATATGCTCAGCGAAGATAGGTTCCAGAACGAATCTATCCGTGTGAAACAGATATACAGCGAAAGCTGATGCGGCAACCCAATTGATAATTTTTGAGTGACCAATCTTCAGATTGTTGAAAAACGAAAACAATCCAACAGCGCCTAAAATAACAAAGGGACTGACGTATGAGTAGGAACTGACAGAATCTATTTCAAAGAGTCTCAACAGGAAATATGCGCCTGACGAGGCTAAAGCTGAAAGCAAATACAGCCAACCGCCATGAGTTTCAAGAAATGGAAGACCGAAAATCCGCATATATCGCGCCAATAGGTATAAGCCCATAAATGAGAACGTACTATAACCGTTATTAACCCAATCGGCCGCCTGGGTCCACCCAAAAAAGGTTTGAAACATGAAGAAAAGCACAAGCACGATCTGAAACATGCGCCTGGAGGCTTTTTCCACAAAAGCATTAAGCACCGGCGACAAAATCAGCAGGGCTAAATAAGCCTTGATAAACCATCCATCGATATTCAACAAAAAACAGTCGGTGATTCCGCGAAACGAAAGAGTTGCCCGACCCAGTAGAATCATCACAAAATAAATTCCAAAAATAAAATAACCGCACTGAAGCAGAAAGTTCAGCACACCCTTCTTGGTAAGTTTTATGCCAAACCATCCGGAAATCAAAATAAAAACATTTACGCAAACAATGGATAGAGACTGAAAAAGGGTGCGCGTCAATGCGTTTAACGTATCACTAAAAAATTCTTCCGGCGCAGGTCCGGACAAACTCAAAAAATCGGAATGTACCACGAGCACAAGAAACATCGCCACTATTCTTAGCAGCTCTATATTTGATTGGCGGGGACCGGATGTAATTGACTGGATGGAAGGATGTGGAGTGTCCATAATTTTGACAGTTATTAAACAGACTGCAAATATAATTAAAAAAATTTTTTCAGCCAAACGACAACACCGCAAGGTAACAAGGGAACAAAATCAGGAGAATTTGGAAAATTCGCAGGAATTTCTTAAATTTGCACTCATAATGAAGAAATTTCTCCTGCTCATCGCGCTGACTAT
>CAZLMV010000008.1:0-24874 GCA_964560625.1 uncultured Bacteroides sp.
TATTGGATAAATCCCTGTCCCATTGTTCCTCAGGCCACTGCTCGGGGTAGTAATATGAGCCCAGGGACATCAAACTGTCGCGAGGAAATGAATTTTCAATACGCAGAGTTGCTGTTGCAGCAAATGGCACCAGCATTGCTGCCAATAGCAGCCGTTTTATCAGGGAAACAACCATGATATGTTTTTGTGATTGACCGATTAAGCAAATAACTATATTCGTGCTTTTACTCTGATAACCGATCTATTGTCAGAGGCTTGAGCAGCATCATATTCCAAAGCGGTAGATTTGCGTATCAGCATCATTGCTTGTTCAAGTGAGACATCTTCAAATGTGGCGAAAAACAATATATCGCACAGTTTGGGATCGACTTCAAATGTCAAGCCATAGATCTGACCAATACGCTTAAAGACATTGGCGAGTGTCTCATTTTTGAATACAAGACGCCCGTGCCGCCACGATAAGTTCTTATCAATATTCCCGAGATAGAGCTGACTGTAACCGAGATTCTCATTATATACAATCATCTGCCCCGGGGTCATGCTTATCGTGTTGATAGGGTCTGTTACCTGCACTGAGCCTTCGGTCAATGTGATTGTAGTCAATGAGTCCGGCTCATAAGAGCAGACGTTAAATTCAGTGCCGGTAGCCAAGACGCGCACATCGCCGGCACAGACAACGAAGGGATGGGCCATATCCTTGGCAACCTTAAAGTAAGCTTCGCCATTGAGGGTTATGCTACGTCCACTCTCGGTGCTCTGGGTATAGGTAATGGAACTCCCACCGTTAAGCCACACTTCGGAACTATCCGGCAAGAGACTATGGATGCGTGTGCCGGGCATAGAAACTATTTCTTGCGTGACGGCTATCAATTCTCGTTCTTTAGGCTGACGGCCACTGATAAACATATACACAGTCACTGCGATCAAGGGAAGGAATAGGGCAGCAGCGACGCGCTGAAAGTAATGCCACAGATTCGATATTCTTTGTTGACGCTGCGATTGCTTGATGACGCGCATAACTTTGCCATAGTTCTGCGTTACTTTCAAATCATTGACGTAGTTAGGCGAAACAGCGTTATCCCACACATTTTTCATAGCAAGGAAGTGATTGGCCAAGTCGTCTGATTCGGCTATCTCACGTGTAAGCATAGCTGCCTCCTCGTCTGACGTTTCGCCAGCAAGATATTTTACAATAAGGTCATCAAACAATTCTTTCTGATCCATAATGCTCTGACTATTTTGCTAAAAACGGAAAATGTTTTTGTAATTCCATACGTAGTTGCTGCACAACCTTTGCAACCCTAACCTCAATTGTGCGCCGAGATACACCCTGTGCTACGGCAATCTCATCATACTTTCGCCCCTCCCATCGGCTCATCCTAAATGCGGCAACGGCATTGTTGTCAATTCGGGCAAGAGTATTGGTGATGATGTTCTCGAGTTCATGATATAGCACATATTTGTCAGCGTGGTCAGGGGTGTGCCCTTCTGCTGCAATCATTGATGTGATCTTTGCGGCATACGTCTCGACAATTTTTCGGTGTTTGATAGCGTCGAGACAATCATTGCGCGTACAGCGCAACAGAAAACTTTTAAGTGATGTGACTTGGAGCCGTTCCCTCTGCTCCCATAGTTCGATAAATACGTTTTGTACAATATCCTCACACTCTGACCGCTCGATTATCCACGAATTGCAGTAGAGAACCAAACTCGCATAATACCTTGAAAAGATTGCAGCGAAAGCTTTGTCGTCACTTTCACTCAATCTCTTCAAAAGTATATCATCGGTCAGTGTTGAATAGTCTTTCATCTCAAAGCGGATGTGTCAATACTCCACTACCTGCCAATCTTCTATTTGACGTAATACAATATCAAAACCAGGCTCAGTCATGACAATGTCAAATTTATACACCTTGCCTGAAAGAAATTCTATCGGGCCCAGCTTCTTGGTGAATTTCAGACCCTTAAATGTGCATGCCACTACGAGGTTAGGCACTGCTCCCGGCATCACATAACTCAGGCCGGAATGCCCATTGTCGTGAACGGTTACCGGAATGCGCCCCTCGGCTTTTGACGTAAGCTCGCTTGTGATGAGGTTAAAGTCGGCATTGATTGACATAGCGTCAAATGCAAAGGCCACATCGACCAAATCATCATCAGTTACGCCCTCGCCGGCTGTCACATCAAACTCAACTCGCGAAAGGAGGTGTTTGAGTTGCACCTTTATCGGCGCGAGTGCCATATATTTGTTGCGGTTGGCGGCATACAGGAAATCGCTTGCGGCGGCGGCTTCAGGCGTTGAGACATCAAGCGCAAGAAGATTGTCGGCTGTCGCAGATGCTGTATATGGAGCATAGCACATTATATTTACTTTGGTGCCATCCTGGGGATAATATAGGTGGTCGCCAGTATCAACAATGCCGTCAGCGTCAGTTGACATTTCGAGATTCGAGGCCATAGGCGTGTTGGTCTCTGACGAGATCATATAAACACCAAGTTTAATATCAGCGCCCGCAGCTTCAGGGCGGTCATTCTCGTATGGGATGATCTGGGCTTTTATCTGCACGGCGATCGCCGGCAAATCCTTATCCCCGCCTTCATATATATCCTCGCATGAGGCTAAGGCAGCGATCATCAACGCAAAGGCGCTAAATGATAATAAATTACTTTTCATATTACATAGAAATATCTGTAAAAAAGGGGCGATGGCCATATAGGTTGTCACCCCTTAATATGCAAATATAAGTATTTTATTTAACTTTCACACATCTGATGTTAAGTGCATTGCAACAACTGTAGTTGTTGATCTGGCCCCAATCGGCACCAAACTGCACAGCCTGATTTTTGAGGGGATATTGCGGACTTGCCATAGTGCCTGAGAATAGGAAGGCGTCTGATACATTGCCGAATGTTCCGTCGAAGCGTATGCGACCACCCTTGGGGTATATTGCCAACGGGTTATTGATGGGTGTGTTGCCGTCCATGTAAGATGCCCACGGTGACATTCCGTTGCGGTAATCAGGTACCATCCATCCGGCAGGTGAGGGATCAAATACGCCCTTTTCGCCTGTTGCCTCTACTGTCCAATAATTAGGTCCATAAACCAAGTCTGCATTCTGATCGGTAGTCAGCCAGCTATAGGGCTCGCCCTTAGAGGTCACAAAAAGGCTGGGGAAAGTGAGCACGCGTCGTGTTGACTGTCCTTGGTCGCTACCCCAGATGCCGTCTACGGTGTAAGAGACCGGGTTATTATCAATATCGTATAGTGGAATATTCTTAATTGGGGTGCCGTCGGTGGGGAATTTGTCGGTGAAGCCGGCATAGGGCTCATTATTGCAGCCCTGGTAATACATGCCGATTGACAGGGGGTTGGATACGTCGTTGGTGAGCGCGCCAAGGTTACGATCCATGAAGATGTAGTCGTCAACGCCGTCACCGTCATTGTCAACGCCCACAGTGTGCTCTTCGGGGTCAAAATTTGTCACCCAGATATGATATGACCAAACTTTGTCGCCGCCCATTGTTACCGATACCAACGCATTGCCCTCGATTTGGCCTGTCTTGACGGTTACTGTGCTTTGATCTTTCTGGTCAGCATTGAGGTCGACGTCAACACTGGTGATAAGACTCTGGTGGTCTTGCCAGATGAGTGTCGCTCCAAGGTCGCCATTATTGCGCAGATTGCCATTATTGATGTATGATATGTCGCGCCATACCTTAAATGCCTTCAGCACAGGGAATGTTACAGCCTCGCCAGGCTTAACCATATAGCAGTTAGGAAGATCGGCAAGAGAAATGATTGTTGATGTGATGTTGTAACGATACGCCATGCCGGCAAACACATCATTGTTCACAAGTGAATAGTCTTGAGTGTCGTTGCCTGATTTGATTATGATCTTGGCCCCATCCGCAAATTGTTGGGCCGGCACATAAGCGCGGAAATTCTTGCCTTCATAGCGAGCCATCGCAAATTCTTTGGCCTCGTCCCCGACTGTCATCACCGATTCTGAACCATATCCGGCAAGGTTGAATGTGGCAGACGGGCATACACCCTCAACCGCAAGAGCGTTGCCCGAGCCGGCGATGATGCTGGCATCAAGCATACCCAATTGATGATAGAAGGTGAGAGTTACTGTTTCAACCGAGTTGTCAATATCTGCGGTCTTGGCCATCATCAGGTCATACATTGCAGCCGACGCATCATAGGCTATAGCCTTAGGGTCGACATTCTCAACATAGGGATAGTATGCATAGAAGTCAAGAGCCATGCCATCCTGGGGGAAGGCAACGTCCTTATCGATCACCCACTGGCCGCCGACATAAGTAAGCTTATAGTTGTCGGCATAATTTCCGGCCGATGCCAGATTGCCGTTCTCGCCTGCTGTGTGGGCGACAGCAAAGAGGCCAACTTCGTCACCATTATCAAATGTGGTTTTGAAATTGTCATCGGTGCTTACTCTGGAGACGCCTCCGGCAGTAAGAAGCTCGAACTTGATTCCCTTTGTGACAGAATCATTTTTTGTGCTTGGCAACAACTCCTCATCATTAGTGCATGAGGCCAGCATCAGAAGCGAAGCACCATATAAAACTATCTTTTTCATTGATTAATTTAAGGATACTTTAAGTTAATATCTCTAAAAACGGTTGGCAAACTCCTTATATATCTACCAAATCCGTATATAAGGCGATTTAATGATGCAAATACACATCATTTTCTCGGGGAAATATTTTGCAATGTCAAAAAATGTTGGACTGATGTGTACTACGACCGATTTAATCGCCTTATATGCGAATCATGAATTTTGTTCATATTCTAATACCATTTATTTAATAAATAAACCAATGCTAAAAAATCAATCACGACAAAAACGAAAAGGAAGGAATCATGGGCGCCTGCTCTTGCGATGCTGTTTGATTCTTGCCGCATTTCTTGTCTTTGCAGGGCAAGCCATGGCTCAAGAGCCCACTGTCACCTTAAGAAATCAGGATGTCACTTTGGCCAAGGCGCTTGATTTGATCCAGGAACAAACCGGATACAACTTCGTATACAACGAAAATATCGGCAACCTTGAGTCTAAAGTGAGTCTCAACGTCAGCAATCTGCCAATAAGCAGTGCCTTGAAACAACTTTTTGACGGCAAAGATATTAATTTCGAGATCGAAGACAAATATGTCATATTAAAGAAAGGCACGAAGGCGCCATCTAACGACATTGCTGTGAGCGGCGTCGTTTCTGACACCAGCGGCGAACCCTTGATTGGCGCGTCGGTGGTTATTAAAGGCAAACAACAGGGCGTTGCCACAAACATCGACGGCGAATATCAGATCAATGTGCCCAGGGGCACCGTGCTGTCTGTGAGCTATGTCGGCTATGCGACTAAAGAAGTGCGGGTAAGCGGCCCGCAACTCAACATCGTGCTCGAGGAGTCAGATGTGGCGCTTAACGAAGTCGTAGTCATCGGTTATGGCACTATGAAGAAGAAGGATCTCACCGGCGCAGTGAGCTCAATCACAGGCGCTGCGGTCGCTGACCGCAAGGTGACATCGCTATCGACAGCCCTGCAGGGCGCCATGGGCGGCGTGACCGTTACCCGCAGCGGTAGTGAGCCCGGCGCATCAGCTGATATAAAGATACGCGGCATCACCACTATTGGTGACAGTAATCCTCTGATTATAGTCGATGGTGTGCCCGTAGACAACATCAACGATGTCAACCCGCAGGACGTTGAGAGTCTGACTGCCCTTAAAGACGCTGCCTCGGCAGCTATATATGGATCTCGTGCTGCTTCTGGCGTTATTCTCATTACTACTAAACGTGCGAGCGACGGTGCCGTATCAATGTCATATTCCTATGAATACGGATACGAAAAGCCCACTGCTCAGCCCGATTATGTAGATGCGAGCCGCTATATGGCCATGGTCAATGAGCTGCGCTGGAATGATGCCGGCAACGGGTCTGATCATTTTCCGCTCTATATCCCTGTCGTGATTGATGATTATAAAGACCTTAATGAACGCTATCCCAACAACTACCCCGATACAGACTGGCGCGGTCTCATAATGCGCAAGCACTCAAACCGCCAGTCTCACAATTTCCGTATCTCGGGTGGCACCCAGCGTGTGCGCACCAATGCTTCAGTCGGTTACGATAAGGCCGAGGGATTATTCGTGGATCGTGACTATTCGCGTCTCACTATACGCATGAACAATGACATCACCATCAATAAGTACCTTGCTGCCGCTTTTGATATGAACGTAAAGCGCAGTGAGTACAACAATCCCGTCTACGACCCGATGTATGCTGTCTACACCATGCCCGCGATCTATCCGGCTTTGTGGGATGACGGACGCATCGCTGATGGTAAATCAGGCGACAACCCCTACGCCGCTCTCAATTACGGTGGTAAGGCGACAAAAAATTATAATCAAGTCGGCGGTAAGGCAGCCATTTATGTCACTCCGGTGACCGGGTTGAAATTATCTGCGATCATTTCACCGATATGGAACGACTCACGCAGCAAATCATTCCGCAAACGCATCGAGTATTTCGCGGCAGATGATCCCACCAACCTGATTGGCGCCATCAATGGCTTTGCCACGACCAAACTTGATGAGAGCCGCGCAAACAGCCATAGCATAACAAAGCAGTTCATAGCCAACTATGACAATACCTTTGGCAAGAACTCCATTAGCGTGATGCTCGGTTATGAGGATTACTCCTATAAGACCGAGGATCTATGGGCCAGCCGTGATAAATTCGCGCTTACCCAGTATCCATACCTTGACCTGGGCAATGCCGACTTCCAGAGCAACAGCGGCAATGCTTCACACATTGCCTACCGTTCGGTATTCGGGCGCGCAATGTACAATTACGATGGACGCTACCTCATCCAGGCCAATCTGCGTTGCGACCGCTCCTCGCGCTTTGACAAGAAATACCGTGCAGGCTATTTCCCATCTGTCTCAGGCGGCTGGGTCATAACTCAGGAGCCGTGGTTTGAAAAACTCAACCTGAGCCCCTATCTTACGCAATTCAAAGTCAGAGCCTCTTATGGCCTGTTAGGCAACGACCGCGTGGGCAACTACCCCTATCTGCCACTGCTGACCTACACAGATGCAATATTCTGGGAGGGCAATAATATTGTATCCTCGACCACTGCCGCCCAGTGGTCTTATGCGATACGCGACATTTCATGGGAGACGACCAAGACATTTGGCATAGGCGTAGACATGGCATTCTTCAACAGCCGCCTTCAGCTCAATGGCGATTGGTATTACAAAATCACCAAGGATATGATTCTGGGCATCGACATCCCCGATTATGTGGGCTACGACAACCCCTCGCAGAATACCGGCAAGATGAAGACTACCGGTTTTGAGATCGAGGCTCGCTGGAATGACAATATCGGCGATTTCCGATACAGCGTATCGGCCAATCTCAGTGATTTCAAATCTGTCATGGGCTACTTAGGCGGTAACGAATTCCTCGGCGACCAGATAAAAGTTATGGGCAGTTATTTCAACGAGTGGTATGGCTACCGGTCAGACGGCCTGTTCCAGACCCAGGAGGAAATTGACAGCTACCCGGTCATGAACAGCACTGTGCGCCCCGGCGACATCAAGTATCTCAAATCGGATCCGGAGGACACTACCCCCGTATCACCCGATAAAGACCGCGTGCTTCTGGGCAACTCGCAGCCCCGCTATCAGTATGGCCTGACGCTTACCGCCGGCTGGAAAGGCTTTGACCTAAGCCTTACCCTGCAGGGCGTTGGCAAACAGCTCAAGCGCAAAGCCGCTACCATGGTGCAGCCTCTGCGCGATAACTTCGGCAACATCCCCAAGCTCATCGATGGCCGTTATTGGAGCAACTACAACACGCCCGAGCAAAATCTCAAGGCCGAGTATCCGCGCCTGACATCGACGCAGGCATCATACAACTACGCCATGTCTGACTTCTGGCTTTTCAACAGCCACTACTGCCGTCTAAAAAACCTGTCTCTCGGATATACGATACCCTCGCATATCACACAGAAGGTTTATATACAGAATCTGCGGTTCTACGTTGCCGCCAATGACCTATTCTGTATTACCAATTATCCGCGCGGATGGGATTATGAGGGCTACGGCTCGACTGGATACCCAATCACTAAGTCTTTCATTTGTGGCGTAAACATTAATTTTTGACCGATATGAAAATATTTCCCAATATATTGATTCCCGCTCTCGCACTGGTGATGCTTTGCTCCTGTGCTGACCTCGACCTGCAGCCCCTCGATACCGGCTCAAGCGACTCGTGGTACAAAACCGAGGATGAGATCAAAGCATCCATCAGCGGCTTGTACCGTACGGATTTCTTCTCTCTCGAAGACTTCCGCTGGAGCGACGACCACCAGGCCCGCAACAACCTAAACGAAATGACCGGTGGCACCGTAAACGGCGAATCCGAACGTGTAAAATGGATGTGGCAGTCATGCTACAAGGCTATTGCCCGCTGCAACATACTCCTGAATAAACTTGAGGACTACAAGGGCATCGGCATATCAGAGGAGCGTGCCAATCTATATCGCGCACAGGTGCTGTTTGTCAGAGCCACCCAGTATGCGCGCCTTACCGCCCATTTTGGCGATGTCGTATGGGTAGATTCTGAAATCACCATCGACGAGGCTTTCCGCATGGGCCGCACCGACAAGGCCGAAATCATGGAATATATTTATGCCGACTATGAAGAAGCCGCACAATACCTGCCCCGCACATACGGCGTGCAGCAAGAGTTGGCGACGAAGGCTGCGGCTTTCGGCCTGAAAGCCCGTTATGCACTGTATAACGAGGACTGGGACATCGCCGCCGAAGCCGCAAAGGCTTGCATGGATCTTGGCACCCATCAGCTCTATCCCGATTTTGATAAGCTGTTCCTGGCCTCAACACACCACGCTTGCGAGAATATTCTCTCCTGGCCAACTTCTCTGGAACTAGAAATATACGGAGATTCGCCCGGCGGCATTCAAGGCTTGAGCCCCCGCAACCGTGGCGGATATGCCTCGGAATATCCCTCATGGGAGCTTTTCGCCTCCTACCTCTGTACCGATGGCCTTCCGATAGACGAATCGCCCCTTTTCGATCCTCAGAATCCCTTTAAGAACCGTGACCCGCGCTGTGCCGCCACTATTGTCGAATTCGGCACCGAGCACTGCGGTGTCATCTACGATCCTAATCCGACCGTGACTCAAGTATACAGTTCAATAGCCGGTAAGATGATAACAAACCTTGACTGCAAATCGGGCAGCCAGTATGCATCATATAACGGCCTGCTGCGCAAGAAGGGCATTGATGAAAGCTGGATTAATGACGGGTCATTCAAGGTGGCTTATGACCTTGTTTTCCTGAGATATGCCGAAGTCTTGCTCACATACGCCGAAGCAAAGATTGAGGCTGATGATATTGACAAGAGTGTGCTCGACGCCATCAATCAGGTGCGTGCCAGGGCATATAAGGTAAATTACACCAATACAAAAGCCTATCCGGCCGTAACCACAACCGACCGTGACAAACTCCGCACAATCATACGCACTGAGCGCCGCATGGAGCTTGCCTACGAAGGTCTGCGCCGCATGGATCTCATACGCTGGCGCATTGCTGAGAAAGTCCTCAATCGACCCGATTACGGCCTGCTTGACAAGGATGCCCTGACCTCCAAGCTTATTGATAAGAATCTATGGTTTTGGCCCATGACGCCAGAAATTGACGAAAACGGATGTGCCGATTTTGAACCCTTATATTCTCAGGGGTATTGTAAGATCATAACCCGTCGTCAGTTTGACGCCTCAAAGAATTATCTATGGCCTATTCCTTCGCAGGAAGTTATAACAAACCCTTACCTCGGACAAAATGACAACTATTAATAAATTTGACCTTATGAATATCATAGCAAAAATTACGTTGATTTCTTTTGCTGCAATATCGCCATTCGTGGTTTGTGCTTGCGCAGAGGAATATCTGACATACAATCATAATCCTGGAGAACCGATTGAACCGGTTGAGCCTGAGCCAGAACCCGAAATGCCTGATGTCATTCCGATCGGCACATACAGACTCCTCACCGACCAACCCGCTCAAGTAATCGAAGGTCTTGGCTTCGAAATTCAGAACGAGATGACGGCCGCCCCGGATGTTGATAAGCCACACCCATACTACGGGGTGCCTCTTGACCTTGTGCCGTCAGAGCGCAAGCGTCTCGCCGAAGAGATGCTCAAAGGCTTTCGCTACATGCGTCTCGGCATGGGTGTATGGTATCAGGGACTCACAGATGATAGAAAGAACTTTGTCGAGCGTATTCCTGGCCAAAATGAGGCTCTGGTGCAACTCATGAAGGACGCAGGCGTCGAAGGCATTTCACTCGAATATTGGTCGCCGGCTACATTCTGGAAATCTAACGGCAGCTTCAATGATGGAACATTGAAAAGTTTTGAAGATGATTTCCTTGATGAATTTGCCGATGCGTTAGTGAATGACATCAAATATTTCAAGAACAAAGGATTTAATATTTCAACATGGGGATTGCAGAATGAATCTCAATACGAGTCGGTCGGTTATGCTCATTGCCATTACACGCCTGACCAGCTGGTCAAGGTCTTTGGCATCGTTGCTCCCAAGGTGCGCGCTCTCGATCCTAACATTGAGATCATTTATGACACCAACAGTGGCAACAATGGTGTATATGGCAAAAAACTGTGGCAGGAAAACCCTCAGTTGCTCCCCTATGTTGATGCATGGGTGTACCATCGTATCGGTGATGACTCTGACTTTGTGATGGATCGTTGTGAAGAGTATAAAGAAGGAAATCAAGGGAAGCCAATCTATCAGAATGAGTACGAATACTTTAATGATCAGATGCCTATGCATTCATATGAATGGTTCATGGTTAACACTGCTCAGTCAATCATGAACTGGATGACATTTGTCGACTCTCCCAAATGGTATTGGCTGCACGCTCTCAAGGCAGTTGACGATCACACTGACCGCGATGGATTCGGCCTTGGCATTTGGCGTCCCAGTTATGCTAATGACAGCCATGACTATCCTACTCTCAAACACGGCCATTTTACTTATAATTGGCAGAATTTCAATGGTATCGCTGGTTTTCTGAAATATATGCCCTGGAATTCGCGCCGATACAAAGTGCAGGAAGACAATGCGCTGCATGACAACCGCATCATGGCATGGAAAACTCCAGAAGGCAAATTTGTAATAGCGCTTACGAATCGTTCTGACAACTGGTATGAATTTGATGTCAACTTAGGTCGTAACATGAAGTTGACGGGACACCGTTATAACAAGAAAGGCATTGATCAGGATCTTGGCAGCACAACTGGGGATGCTACACTGTCGGCCAAAGTACGCCCTTGGAGCATAGAGTTTTGGGTAGAAGAATAGGTAAATAGATAAGGTAAAAAAAGATTGATAGGTTGATGGGCGAGGAGCGGATTGTCCTCGCCCTTTAAAAAATATCCGTCAAATGAATACTTCAAAAATCACAATATTTGTCACTTTGTTTCTTGTTGGATGCGCCACAAAGAATACTTCTATACCAAGTGATAATGAAAAGCCTGAATATGGTGGTATATATCCTCATTTAGCATACTATAACGATGAAGGTGAATGTGGCACTGGGGCCGTTGTGCCATGGCAGGATAAATTATGGGTAGTGACTTATGGCCCGCATCTGCCATGGGGGTCATCAGACAAACTATATGAAATTGACGATACTTTGGGCGTCAGCATTCGCCCCGAGAGCATAGGCGGAACCCCGGCTGATCGCATGATACACCCAGAGAGCGGCCAACTCATCATTGGTCCGTACTTCATCGATAGTTTGTGTAATGTCAGAGTCTTGTCTTATGCCGATGCCCAAGGTCGATACACAGGTGTTTGTCGTCATCTTACAGATCCAGCCAACAAGGTGTATATCGCCACAATGGAAGAAGGTTTTTATGAAGTGGATGTAAATACATTGCAGCATTTGACGCTGTATCCAGATGCAAACAGTGGTAGTCACGATGACACAGGCGTCAATCCTCAAAATGAGTTGCTGCCCGGCGCCCACGGCAAAGGTTTATATAGTGGACAGGGTGTCATGGTATTCTCCAATAACGGTGAGGCCGTACCCGAGGCCCTTGAAAAGTTCAATATCCCATCAGGATGTCTTGCCGAATGGGATGGCAAGGACTGGACTGTGATACGTCGCAATCAGTTTACGGAGGTCACTGGCCCAGGTGGCATATACGGCAGCGATGTTGATGCACCAATATATGCTCTCGGTTGGGATTACAAATCTATTATACTCGCCTTGAGAGACAATGGCAAATGGTCTTTCTTCAGATTGCCAAAAGCGAGCCACTCGTATGACGGCGCTCACGGCTGGAATACTGAATGGCCACGCATACGTGATGTTGGCACCGACGATAATCCGCTTAAACTGATGACCATGCATGGTATGTTCTGGTCTTTCCCTCAATGTTTTGACGCTGCCCATGCCACTGGCATAAGGCCATTGTCTGCTTATCTAAAAGTGATTGGTGACTTCACGCGATGGAATGATCGTCTGGTGTTTGGTTGTGATGACTCGGCTCAAAAAGAATTTCTCAACAAGCGTCGAATCAAGGGTGGCATTGCTGGCCCTGGTCAGAGCAACTCCAACTTATGGTTTGTAAAACCTGACCAAATATCAAACCTCGGGCCAACTACGGCAACTGGCTCGGTATGGCTGAACGAAGATGTCAAAGCCCACATGCCAAGCGAACCTATGCTTTGTAGCGCTTGGCCCCGCAGGTGCATTTGGCTTAAAAATGACAGTGATGTACCAGTAACCATCACTATGGAGTCTAATGATGGCTCAGGGACATGGAAGGATATGCGACCTATGCAGTTAGCCCCACATAGTTCAAAATTTCAGCCGCTCACCAATGAGGACACAGGCGAATGGATCAGGCTGCGCTCTGACCGGGATGCTCGTTTAAGCGCGGTATTCTCGTTCTCTGATGTTGACAACCGCCCTTCAGCGCCTCAACCTATCTTTGACGGGCTCACTGCCATCGACTCGACGCCTGCATCGACAGCATTACTGTATTGTCTTGGTAACAATTATCGTAAATTGGGTATATCTGCTCAAATTGGCGATGTCGCTCAATATTATGAACTTGACGGTGAAATGCGCTTGGCGGCAGTTGATGACACGACCAAAGCCAAATTCATCAACAAGAATTTGGAGATATCTAATGATGGCCTTGAAATCACAGATGGCTCTGTGTTGATCATTGATGATAAAGGACGCAGGTGGAGGCTTCCTCTTGGGGCTGATAAGTTTACTGGCCCCACTATAGATAGGCATTTGAGAATATGTCGTGAGGTGTCGACAGAACGAGACCTGTTGAATTGTCATGGTACATTCTATGAACTGCCGGCTGAGAATGCAGACGGATTTGCAAAAATTCGCCCCATATCATCACATAACCTACAGATTAGCGACTATTGCTCATATAGAGGTATGTTGGTGTTGACTGGGGCCGACCCTCAAAGCAAAAATAAGCGCATCGTGGCTTCACAAGATGGTCGTCTCGCTCTATGGTGTGGATCAATCGATGATTTGTGGAGGCTTGGCAAGCCCATCGGTCACGGTGGCCCATGGGTAGATGAGTCAATCAAGGCCGGCGAGTATTCCGATCCATATCTCATCGGATTCTACGAAGACAAGGTCCTTAACATATCTCACAAATTGTCAAGCCCGGTTACATTCACCATTGAAGTCGATCCAACCGGCGAAGGCGACTGGATGATCTATGAAAAAGTTAACGTTAAGCCAGGCGACTCCTACTTGCATCGTTTCCCTGATTCCTTCCAGGCGCGCTGGATTCGATTTAAAACCGACCTGCCATGCGTGGCAACTACTTGGCTTGAATACAAGTAAACATTTTTGATATTGATGGTGTGGATTTTTCCCACAAAATCGCCTTATATTAAATTATGTAGAATGTTATTCTTAAACTGATCATGAAAAAATTGTTTTTATCCTTAGCTTTGGCGACAATGTCAGGATTGAGCCTTTGCGCAACCACTCCCAATGTCAATGCTGACATTAATGAATGGGGATATGTTGAGGACGGCATGATTTACACAAAAGTCTATGTTGAGAACGCCAATGGTATCAACATTACCATCCCCGAAAATACAACGCCCGTAGAGATTGTTGATGGCTTAAATGTGATTAAAGTGCCGGTCAATATGCACACTATTAATGTCAAAGCCATTGACAACTATAAAATCACCAGCATCACAGTTGGCGACAAGAACCTTGACGTAACTGACGGTCCCATAGCCATTGACTGCTCAATGCCTGCAGCGATATACATTGTTGCACAAGGCAATACTTCGTCTGCAGAAAGTCTAACCTTTGAAGTTGAAGCTGTACCTCGTTATTTTGACCTCAATGGCCGAGAAGAAACCAAACTGCAGAATGGTCACATCTATATCTGTGTCAACGGCAAAACAGTATACAAATTAATTTGGAAAGACTAAAAAACGAGTGGTAAATAGACTATCATCTCGAATTCCCCATCTACCTAACTAATAGGGTGATGTCTCATTCTCATTAAGATCAAAACCTTTCTATAGAATACAAAAGAAAGGGACAAAAAAAGATATGCAGCCATTAAGGTTGCATATCTTTTTTGTATAAGCTGAGAGAGATTATTACTCTGTTAAATTTTCTCCTTTTGGGTAGCCCGAAAGATAATGTTATGCCCCCCTTTATCAGGAGATCCACCAGCAGCCTTTTGAGTAAGGTACACAAAATGGGTACACAAAAATGCCCTTTAGGTACACAAAAAATTGTGTACTCGTTCGTTTTGCCGGTTGCGGATACCACTTCTGGAAAGGGATAAGTGGTTGGTATAAAGACAATTGAGAGTCGTCACAATGACGGCTCTCAATCAGTTTTGTCGGGGTGAGAAGACTCGAACTTCCGACCTCCACGTCCCGAACGTGGCGCGCTAGCCAACTGTGCTACACCCCGATTGGCTATTTCCAAGTGCAAAGTTACATATTTTTTTTGATTCCGTGCATATCCATGGCTGTTTTTTTTCAAAATTGCGCCATTTATTTGTGCGGATGGGAAAAAATGACTAACTTTGCATCGGTTGTCGCCCTAATGGTGGAATGGTAGACACGAGGGACTTAAAATCCCTTGGCCATTGCGGCCGTGCGGGTTCGAGTCCCGCTTCGAGCACAAAAAAAATCGTCCGCCCACCGCGGCCGATTTTTTTTGTGCAATACCCGCTTTAGCGGTGGAGGAGGAGGGTGTAGATGGGGTGGGAGCCGGTGGGGGTGGTGGCGCGGAGGAGGGTGTTGGGGCCGGGGAGGGTGCCGCGGCAGGTGGCGCGTTGGGCGGCGGGTTCTTGGGCTACGTTTGTGACTTCGAGGAGGATGGGGCCGAAGTCGGGGGAGTCAATGCGGAGAGTGTCGGTAACCGTCAGATCCTTGGGGAGATAGGCGGTGACTTGGCCGGGGGCGGACTGGATGAGGGTGACGTCAGCCTTGGTGGCGACGTCAAAGCGCAGGGCCACCCAGGCGATGATGAGCAGCAGGGGCGGAACGATGAGGAAAGTGCCGTATTTGGAGATGATGCGGTTCATGAGTCGGCTAATTCGAGTTGGTTTTGAATCAGGGAAAAGTAATAGCCGCCGAGGGCCACGAGCTCGGAGTGGGTGCCTTGCTCGACGACGCGCCCGCGGCGCAGGACGATGATATTGTCGGCATGGCGCACGGTGCTGAGGCGGTGGGCGATGACGATGCGCGTGCGGCCCCGGAAATGGCGGTCAAGGTTGGCAGTGATGCGCGCTTCGTTGTCGGCGTCGAGGGCGGAAGTAGCCTCATCCATAAGCAGATAGAGGGGGTTTTTATATGCCGCGCGGGCAATCATGATGCGCTGTCGCTCGCCGCCACTCACTCCCAAGCCCTCGCTGCCAACTTTCATCTCCGCGCCCAAGGGGTGACGGCTTAGGAGGTCGCCCAATGCGGCGGTCTCCATGGCCGCGGCAAGTCGCTCAGGGTCAAAGGGTTCGCCCATGATGATGTTGCGCCGAATGGTGTCGGAAAAGAGGAAATTATCCTGCATGACTATTCCGCAGGCGCGCCGCACGGACTCGGCCGTGAACTCGCTCAGGGGTCGCCCGCTCAAAAGGATTTCGCCGCCGGTGGGGGCGTAAAATTTGAGCAGGAGCTTCATCAGGGTGGTCTTGCCGCTGCCGCTTTCGCCGACTATGGCGGTCATTTTTCCGGCGGGAATGTGGAAGGAGACGTCGCTCAGGGCGAGCTTATCGGCGGCGCCGGTGTAGGAGAACGACACTCCGCGCAGCTCAATGTCCCGGGGCGCGTCGGCGGGCACGGGAAGCTGCGTGGCGGGGTCGTCCTCGGGGGTGCTCAGGTGGACCTCCTGCGAGCGCTCGAGGCTGATGCGCGCGTCCTGATATTGCTGGAGGAAGCCTATGAGCTGACCCAAGGGGCCGCTGACCATGCCGATGATGGCGCTAATGCTCATCATCATGCCCAAGGTCAGGTCGCCGCTGACCACCTCCATGGCTATCCAGCAGGTAATGATGATGTTACGCAGCTGGCCGATGATGGTGAAGCCCGTGGATTGCAGCTGAGAGAGGCGCAGCGACTTGCGGCTCATGTCATATTGCCGCTGCTGGAGCGATTCCCACTCGCGGAGCTTATAATCCGCATAGCCATTGACTTTTATGTCGGTGATTCCGCTCATCATCTCGTAGAGCTTCGTCTGGTTTTGGGCATTGACGGAAAATTGCTCATAGTCCAAGGCCTTACGGCGGCGGAAAAAATAGGTCATCCAGGCCGTGCTCAGAGCCGTAAATCCGATGAAGACGGCGAGGATGACCGGCGAATAAAACGCGATGATAATCAGATAGAAAGGCACGGAAAAGAGCGAAAAGAGCGTCTCAATGGTGCTCCCGGTCATGAACCCTTGCAGGCGCGAGTGGTCGCCGAGTCGCTGCTGATAGTCGCCGACGCTTTTGGTGTCGAAAAAGCTCACGGGGAGGCGCAGGAGCTTGCTCAGATAGTCGCGGAGAATGGAGATGGAGATGTGGGTGCTCATGTAGAGGGTGACCCACGAGCCGATCATCGACATGACGAATTGCCCGGCAAAGAGGGTGAGTTGCGCAAGGAGGATGTCGTAAATCAGGCCGATGTTGCGGTTGGCAATCCCCTGGTCCACAACCGCTTGCGTCAGAAACGGCAGAATCAGCCCGAAGAGCATCCCGACGAACATGGCCAAAAACGACTGGGCCAACTGCCAGCGATAGGGGAGGATATATTTCCGGGCAAAGTCAACGAAGCTATGCCGCTGGCGCACAGGCGATTGGGCATAAAACTGCTCCGTAGGCTCGGCCACGATGACCACTCCGGTCTCGCCATTGAGCCATCCGCGCTCAAACTCCTCGCGGCTCATCTTGTGGCGCCCGAATGCCGGGTCGCAGACCACGACCCTCCCCGAGCGCGTAAACCGCTCAACGACAACGAAATGCCGCTGCTCCCAATAGACGATTGCCGGCAGCGGACAATCGCGGCGCAGCTGCTCCGGAGTCATGCGAAACGACGCCACCTCCAAGCCGATGGTCTCCATGGCATGTCGAATCCCGGCGACGCTCACCCCCTCGCGAGTCAGCTGCGCCAAGGGCCGCAGGAAGCTCAGCGGGTAATTGCGCCCGAAATGCGACGCGATCATCCGCACGCACGCCGGCCCGCAATCCATCCGATCAAACTGCCGCGTAACCCTCATTTTTTGGTGGATTTGGGTTGGATGTTTAGGCGGTAGATGATGTGGAGCATGGCGTAGCGGGGGAGGGTGTTGTAGCGCGTCTCGGTGCGCCCTTGGGAGTTCATGGTGAGGCGGACGTTGCTGAGCTGGCCGAGGATGTCGAAGCCGTCGAGGGCGAAGGTAAGGTTGCCGTGGAGGATACTTTTGGCCAGACGGGCGTTCCAGACTAAGTCGTTGGTGTTTAGGCGACTGTCGGCATATCCGCGGCGCGAGTGCATCATCAGGTCGGTGGTGAAGCTCATGTCCCAGGGCAATTTCGTGGCGCGGAAAATCAACCCGTAGTCAAAGTCCACGGCGCTAATGGGGCTAAACGCCGCCATGGGCGAAGTCACCTTGCGCCATTCGGCATTGCCCGAGGCGGCGAGTTCCATCCCCTCCATAATCTTGTAAGTCAGCTTGGCCTTGCCGCCAAGGTTGAAGTTGCGCACGGTGCTAACCTCCCGCCCGATAAGGTCCACAGAGTTTTGATACATGGCGCGAAGGTTAAACGATGGCTGCCAGGTCTTGTTTCGGCTCCAGCGCCATGGGGAGTCAAGGGTGGCGGTAACGTCCCAGTTACCATTGATGTTGACGGGACGATAGGTGGTGACACCCGTAAGCATATCATAGTCAGCCGATTGGGCTATCATGTTCTGATATTTGGTGAACGCGGCGCGAAAGACGAACGACCGGTCAATCTCCAGTTCGACCTTGTGGACGCGCGTGATTTTCAGGTCAGCATTTCCCTGATAGATATAGAGCGGATTCGCGGCGTCGGTGATGTCGAGGAGGCTACGCAGCGAAGGGAGCTGAGAGCTGAATTTATAAGAGACACTCCCCACGGTACTAACCCCAAAATGCACATCCACACTAACATAAAAGGGGTTGCGCCGGGCGGAATAAGTCTGATTGTTTTGGAAATAATCAATGTGGCCGGGGAGATAATTCAGATAAGCGATTGCATTAAAGTAGGGAGCATATTTCCACTTCTCATCGATATAGGGGAGTTCAGGGTTAATTTTAACTTTCAGTTGATGTTTGGTCTCGGTTTCGATATAGTCATAAGAATTAGAGGGCACGAAGCCGGCATTAAGAGTGGCATCCACGACGGAGGGTAGGGCGTCGGCGTCGAGCCGGCGCAAATAGTAGTCGCGGGTGCTGTGCAGGCGGTGGAAATCAACGGTGTAGTTAAATTTGAGCCAGGGGTGGATATATTTGTTAGGCGTAAACGTCGGAGTTCCGTAGCCTAAAGTTAGATTTGCAGAAAACCGGCGCTCGGGCATAAATTCCTCAGGCGCAGAGACTTCGCTCCGATCCGGCTGTTCGGGAAAGAGCAGTTCACGCAGGCGCGACGACTCATTATGGCTCTTTGCCCACTTAACACTCCCCTCAAAACTGATATTCTCAGGGCGCATAGGCAGACGCCAACTCCCCAAAAAGTCTACCCCTAAATTCCATTTCTTATTATAAATCAACCCTGTTTCGTCAAGTGAGTTGAGTAGAGTTTGCCCATTTGAAAGGGTTGACCGCTCAATCTCATTGGTTTTGGTCCGCTCAAACGAAAATTTAGGAAATATCAAAAGCCCCATTCTGCCAAAATTTCCCTGGATGCGGTTATCGCTTGAAATTCGGAATTGGCGCGAGTCGGCCGACGAGAAGCCCGTGCCCATCAGGTTTCCGCCGTCGAGATAACGTTCTGAAAGCGAATGGGTTTCGACGATAGATTTTTTCTGCTTGGCCATCACGTTCGCCTCCACTTTCCATTCCCTCAGGCGCGAATTCCACATATAATCCAAGCCGCCGGTCAAGACTCGGGCGCGCCCTGCGGTCTGATAATTGGGGTTCCAGTTGTCGGTCTGACCCGGTTTGCGGTCATCGTTGGTATTGTTGATGTTGCCGACAATGGCCAGGCGCGAATCGCGAGTAAAAAGCATGCCGAAGAGGCGCCCAACGTAGCGATTCTGCGTGCCATAGCCGGCCTCGGCGTTGGCTATCCAGCCGGTCTGATACTGCTTTTTGAGCCTGACGTCCATCACTAAGGGCAGCTCTTCCTTGGGCTTTTGCTCCATGGACTCATTGCGGTGATAAACCTGAATATCCTTGACCATATAGGCCGGGAGGTTCTCCAAGGCTATCTTCGGGTCGCCCTTGAAGAAATTATCGCCGTTGACCAATAACTCTTTGACGAACTTGCCGTTAATAAGGATTCGGCCATCACTTTTGAGCTCGGCCCCGGGCAATTGGTCAATCAATCCGTCGAGCATCGACCCCTGAGCCAAGGCGAAAGCATCGGCGTTATAAACAATCGTGTCCCCTTTCATCACCATCTTCACCCTGGAGGCCGTAACCGTCACTTCGTTAAGCTCCTTGGGCTTAAAAAACGGAATGCGATTCATCATGATGGGGCGAACAACGGCCATATTTTCGCGAGCCCCGATTTTAGGAACCACACAATAAGCGGGATAATACCCCTCGGCCGTCACATAAAGCAAAGCCCCCGTGCGCGGAATGCTATCAATGATCAAGTTGCAGTCGCGATTCATCACTCCGCGCCTGTCGCCGGTGATATAAGACTTAATCAGAGTTGAGTCCGGACGAAGCAAATCAACCTGCGCCCCCTCCAAAAGCGTGCGCTTATAACTGTCAACCACCGGCACCCCAAGTTTGGGAGCCTCAGCAAGCGCCCCCAAGCCCAAGGCAAGGCACATCAAAAACACAAACAGACTTCGCTTCTCCATAAAGTGATAAAAATTAAATGCAACGCACTACAAAGTTACTGATTTTCAACAAACTTTCCAAAAAATATAAAAAATGAGGATAGTCTGATTCAACAACCACAGAAAGGGTTGTTGAATCAGACTGAAGAGTGTTAATTAGAGAGCAGAACCGAAGGAGAGCAGGTCGTTACCGCAACCATTAGTTGCCCAGTTCTGATACTTGCAGGAAGTATCATTATCACAGTTCTTGTTGTGAGAGCACGTTCCATTGGCATGACAGGTGTTGTTGTGGTCACAGGAAGTGTTATATTCACAACCTGCATTACTGTTGCAATTCGTGTTATGATCGCAACTCGAATCGCCGGTACAAACTTTGTTGTCACTTGTTGCGGAATCCGCGCCATTGGCGAGGATGGTAAATCCGCCATTGAGACCGGACTCGTCCGTGGTCTGCAATTCCGGGAGACGGCTTCGCAGAGAAGCCAATAGATCTTTTCTTTCCATAAGTCTTTGGAATTTGATTAATTAAAAAATTTGGTTAATTATTACTGGCCGCCTTGAATTGAACCAATTGAGCGGCCCTTGTTTTTGCTAATTCTTCTTTCAGCTGCTCAGAGTAACCTCGGGGGCAGTTGCCGTGGCTATCCTCTTGCTCAAGTTTATCTTGCGAACATCCGTTATGACACATGGGGAATATCGTGCAGGTCTGACATGTTTCAGAGCCAAACTTAACCTGTTCGCGGCGAAAGAATCGGTCGTTCCAGGCAATGTGTCCGTCGGCAAGTAACTCACCCTCAGCGTTTTCCGGAGTGAAATCGCGAGCCGTACACCGATAAACTAACCCGTTATGGTTAATGACAAGATTATGAGTTCTGTCTGCATAACAGATTCCGGCACCAAGAGTTACGGGGAGGTTTACCCCGAAGCCCGACGCGGAATAGTTGCTCTTGGTTTCCAGAATATGCTGCTCAACGTCGTCGGACTGCGTCTCCTGCCAAACCTTATGAAATGAGAAGTCCAGGCGGCCCTTCATGTCGTCATTAAGGTTTTCAAACTCAGGAAGCAAACCGCGGTATGAGCCAAAGTTTTGTGATGTGTAATTATAGCGAACGGAAACGTGGTAGCCATAGGAAAGCGCTCGCTTAATGTTGCCCACGATTATGTCAAAAGTGCCTTTGCCAGACTCAAAGAATCGGATTTTATTGTGGCGGTCGCGATCACCGTCAAGGGTAATCTGCATGCTCACCGGACCGGGAACCTGCTTGAGTGTATCAAGGATTTTCGGCGTCAGCAGGGTGCCGTTAGTGGTCATGGCCACACCTATTTGCTTTCCTTTTTCCACAGCGGAAGCAACGGCATATTCAACAAGTGGCTTCATGCATGAGTCAAAATAAAGGAGCGGTTCACCACCAAAAAAGTCGAGAATCAGCTTTTTCAGTGTAGGGCGGCTCAAAATGTTATCTATCAGATTTTTGATTGCCGACAAGGTTTCGGCTGAGACTTTGCTGAGGCCCGTGTGGTCTTCGTAACAATACCAACAGCGCAAATTGCACTGCAAAGTAGGGTTGACAGTAAGCTTAATTTCCTCCGGATCAGTGTCTTGCAGTCGCCATGTCTCAACAAGAGCAGCGGCTTCATCAGCCGAGGCCTCAACTATGAACTCCTTGTCGACTAAAGCTGCAAATAGATCCGGGTGCACTTCCTTGATTTTCAAAGGAGTCTTAAGCATCGGCTCTATGGTTTCAAAAACATCATCGTCAACGATGATAACGACGTCGTTGAGCATATTGAACAAGACGTGGAGATCATCAAGCGTGTAATGTCGGGCGTATTTGTTGAATTTCATAATGAAGAAGAATTATAGTGATTAGGAATGTTGGAGTGATGCCGCAGCAAGGAGGAGCAAATTTTGACACTCTTGAATTTCGGCGGGCGTATCCTTGGGGTTAGATTTCTCATTTTCAGGCTCATATAGCCAGTCTCTCACGTCGGGCTGCCACGCAGTCTGATTCTCACAATCGGCAACGAGCGCTATGAATTCAAATGCGCTAAGATATGTGCGGAAATCACATCCGGCAGTGGCGATCACCTTTTTTGCCAAATCAAAAAGCGTAACGAGTAAGTCAGTATTAAACTCTGACTCGGAAAAGGCGGTACTATCGGCCTCGCCAGCATGGAGTCGGGCTAAGGCATAACACAACATGCCACCGGCGCCTCCGTCAAATTCCCGAATTGAGAAATCGGCGTTTAGCATCCGAGCCAAAATGCCATCTATACTGTTAATTACGTCACTCGGAACACTCTGCGAAAGTCCTAAATGATGGAGATACATAATCAACCACCCTAATCCGAAGGCGCCATCCAAAAAACGCGGTTCGAGCGGTTCAGATGTCCGTACTGAAGCTATAAACTGCTGATAGTCACTTGAAAAGTCACCGTCATAATCCTGGCCAAAAATCATATACACCATGGCTGACGAAAGAACTTTAAACCCCTGACCACAAAGAAGCGAAAAGCCTCCATCTTCTCCAAATGCTTTTCCCAGCTCCGGCAACCTCTCCTTAACCAAGGCCAAAGCCCTCCCCCTTCGCTCATCAAACTCTTGATGATTAAGCTGAGCAAAGAACGAATAAGGGCGAGTGAAGATTTTAGAGTAATACTCACGCAGTTGCGCCATCAAACGAATCTCTCGCCTCAAAATCTTAAGAGCCACCGTCGAAACCCGATGGTCTGCAAACATGTACGAAGCATAGCAATAACTCCGTTGCTTAGGAGGCAGAATCGTTTCGGCAATCAGGAAGTGATTATACGTAACTAAATCATTATAAGTTAAATAGGGGGAGCGAGTTCGATAATAATGACCAAGGATATGCTTCTTGAGCAGAAGGCAAGACCCACCCTCAAGCCAAGTTTTCAAACTCAGATAACACTCGTCTGACCCGTAACATTTAAGGCCTCGGAGACCCGCCAAATACTCCCAATAACGCCGAGACGCGGCATAACCCGCACCCAGAATCACGGGGATTTCTTCAACCTCCGAAGTGACATCTCTCTCATTGCTTTTCCAATCCACGTCAAGGAATTTCCCACCAATTTTCATGGTCAAGTATGCACCATAAGCCAAAGGATAATCCTTGACGGGGAGCATTTCTCCGCTTTCCTCATCGGGGAGGATTGCGGTGGATTGGCAGCAGAGGAGGCGGCGGTCGTTGGCATCGAGAAGGCGGCTGATGGTGGCGAAACATTCGCCCTCGTAGAAGCGCATATGGGCGTCTAAGAGCAGGAAATAGGGCGTCCGAATCTTGGATACTCCGAAATCCCTTGACCCGGCTACTCCACGGCTCTCAAAGTTGACGAAATAGTAGACATTATAGGGGCGGAGCAGGGCTCCGTAGTCTATGCCGTCGTAGGAATAGTCGTTGATCACGATGATGTCTACCCCCTTGCCGGCAAACTCCCTGACGCTGGCCACGGTGTTGACCACTTCCATCCCCTCGTTGAGAAATGGAATGATGACGGTAATCTTGTTGGAGGTCGGCGCAATTTCCGGTTCTATGTATGATTTATTAGCCTCCCGAGCCGCATGGAGGCGGTTTTCCTCCCTGATTTTATGCTGAATCCGGTTTTGCTGCTCAGCCTTGAGGTTTGACACCTGCTCGCAATGCACGCGATAATTGAGCACCGGCTCATCGATAGTGACAATCCTCCCGCCCCGCTTGGCGAGTTCTGACCATAACTTATAGTCCTCAGCATAGACATATTCCCGATCATAGAGCAAACCCAACTCGAGGAAGGTCTCTCGGCGCAGAAACGCCGTGGGGTGATTGACCCGATTCCTCGCCACTAAATCCCTGAGTGTCACCTCAACGGCCTCGTAGGAAAACTCCGGAGAGTCGGACTCTTCGCCGAACATGATTACCCCGCCGCCGAGGAGGTCGGTTTCGGGGTGGGAGGTCATGTGGGCGAGTTGGAGGGCGAGGCGGGTGGGGAGCATGACGTCGTCGGCATCCATGCGGGCAATGTATTGGCCGCGGGCGGCGGTCAGCAGGGTGTTGAGTGCGCCGATGTAGTCATGCTCGCGGCGAATCAGGCGGATGCGGGGGTCAGAATATGACTCAACGATGGCAACGCTTTGGTCAGTCGAACCGTCGTCGACGATGAGAAACTCAAAGTCGGTGAAAGTTTGACTGAGCACACTGTCGATGGCCTCGCGCAGGTGGGCGGAGGCGTTGCGCATCGGCATGCATACTGAGATGATGGGTGGGGTCGTTTGTTGGGTCAATTTCGG
>CAZLMV010000009.1:0-6298 GCA_964560625.1 uncultured Bacteroides sp.
TATATATAAGGTCAATCGCGTGAAAAAACTCGCCGTGCCGGTCAAAATCTATGAGGATTTAGGGGCGTTTAAGCTCTTTTTGCTTGACGTCGGGTTGCTTGGATGCAAGGCCGACGTCCCGTCGTCAATCATCTTGGGTCAGGAGGGTTTGTCAGCGGAATTTCGCGGGATGATGGCCGAGGAGTATGTCGCTCAGCAGTTAGTTTCTACGGGCCGAAAAGTGTATTACTGGAGCAATGAAAATTCCACTTCCGAGCTTGATTTCGTGGTGCAGCAGGAGGCCACGCTCCTTCCCATTGAGGTTAAGGCGTCGACGAATGTCAGGACTAAATCGTTGTCAAATTATTTGGCCGAGGATCCTGCGCGCCGCGGCATACGCTACTCTCTGATGCCCTATGAGCGTCAAGGCCAACTGACTAATTTTCCGCTCTTTGCGGCCGGATGTGGACTAAAAGGCGGTGGGGTGGAAGGTGATTGAGGCGGTGGCGGGGGTGGAGGCGAGGAAGTAGCCGAGGACGCGGGGGCCGGTGAAGAGGGCGGGGCCGTTGCTGTCGTTGCCGATGGCTTCTAAGTAGTTGTGCATCAGGCGAGTGATGGGGTAGACTTCTACGGTCATGACGTCACCGTCGAAGAGCACTGTGGAGTCATCTTCGGCGTCGGTGTCGCGTCGCGAGGTCATAGCCGTGAAGGTCCCGATGCCGTCGGCGGCGCCGCGGTCGTCAATCTCCTGCCATTGGTAAATTTCCCCGATGCGGTAGATTTTGATCCAATAACATTCATTCTCAATCGCCGGATTATCAGTAAATTGCCCTTGAAGCACCGCCACTTGATCATAAGGCATATTGATCCAAAAGAACTGCATGCCAAGGATTTCCGTGGGCTGAAGCATCACTGTCTCAGCCTCATAGCGCTCGCCTTGGCGCTCCACGCTGAGGCGATAATCATGGCCCGCAATGCCGCCCACGGAGCTCACGAAGAAGCCCTCATCGTCGGGCGTCAGAGCCGTCTCGGAGTCGTCGGTGAGGTCCGTGATGATGACGATTGCGTCAGTCAGGCGCGTATGGTTTAGAGGCTCGTCCATGGGGGTGGTTTGCGTCACGGCGACGCGCGCGCCCTCGGCCGTGAGCGTGGCCTCAATAACCGTTAGCGGCTCAATGTCGTGATATTTCAGGTCGAGGTCGCGCTGACACGACATCAACCCTAAGGTGAGGAGAATTATGCCTAATAAGCGATTCATAATCAGAATTTTAAGGTGTAAGAAACCGACGGCACGAGTCCATACATGGCTTGAATCACGGCCTGAGTTCCCGAGGGGTTGTCGGGGTCATTGCGGAAGAAGACCATGTAAGGGTTATAACGGCAATAGGTGTTGTAGATTCCAAAGGCCCATTCGTAGGTAAAGCGCTGACCCACATGGGTATACGTGGCCGAAAGGTCGAGTCGGTGGGTGGGCGGTGCCTGATAGGAATTGCGCTTCGAATAATAATAGCAGGTCACTCCCGAGAGGTCATATTTCACGTCGGGGGCTGTCAGTGGTTGGCCCGACATGTAGATCCACGTTGCGGCGAAATTCCAGCGCTGAGAGAGTTGGTAAAGAGCTGTCAATGAGAGGTCATGGCGCCGATTATTTGAGGCGTTATACCATCGGCCACCGTTGATTCCGGGAATTTTGGTCTGAGTATGAGAGATGGTGTAGGCGATCCATCCGGTCAGCTTTCCGAGGTTTTTGCGCACCATAAATTCGGCGCCGAAGCTGCGTCCGCGGCCCCCGAGAATCAGGCTTTCGAGCATGATGTCGGAGAAGACGGTTTTGCCATCCTTAAAGTCGTAGACGTTGTCAATGTCGCGGTAGTAAACCTCTGTGCTCCAGTCAAATGAGCCGTCGGTGGTCATGCCGTTATACCCTAAGGCATACTGCACGGAGCGCTCGGGTTTGACGCGTGCGGAGGTCAGCGCAAAGCGGTCAAAGGGTAGGGAAGTGGTCGTGGCGCGGATGGAGTGGATGTTTTGCGACGAAGCGCCGACGCCGACCTTCAGATTATGCTGCTGATTGAGGTTATATTTCAGGTTTATGCGCGGCTCGGCTCGGAAATAATTCTTTGCATCAAATTGATTTTCAAGATGATAAATGGATTGGAAATCGTGGAATCGATGGCCCGACAGCGCCGACGAAAGATTCAGCCTCACTCCGGCCGTGACGTCCACTTTCCGCCCGAAACTGCCCGTCCATTCGCCCCACAGGGCGTTGTCCCAAAGCGAGCGAACCTCGCGCTCCGTGGCGGCGTTGATTTTCCATTCCGCCGATTTCACGCGTAGAAACTCGGAGCGCAGGCCGAACTCGAGAACATGATTATCAGTGATTTGCCAGCGCAATTTCTCCGTGAGCGACGAGTTGTTGATGCCCGTCCACATGCTCTGGTTCATCTCCATCATCGTCATCTCCATTTTCGGCGCATATTGGTCAAAGGCCACTGTGGAAGTCAGCGTGAGGCGGTCGTTACACCTTGCTAACCAGTTGATTGACGCGCCAAGGTTGCCCCAATACATCCCCATGACCTTATGGATGGCCATGTTGTCGTGGCTGATGAAAAATGTGGCGTCAACAGTATGATTCACAGAGGGTTGGTAGCGCAAACGGGCGGAAATGTCGTAAAAGTTCATGACCGTCTTCCGATATTTCGGCACGAGCTTCAAAAATGCGTCGACATAAGAGCGGCGGGCGGCCACGGCAAAGGAGAGCCGGTTTTTGACAATCGGCCCCTCGGCCTTGATTTTTGCGGCGAGGATGCCGATGGTGGCCGACGCGTGGTAATTTTCCATGTCGCCCGGCGCAAAGCGGGTCTCCAAGACGGCCGAGCTGGCGCCGCCATAAGCCGCCGGAATCGGGCCTTTATAGAGCGTGGCGCCGCCAAGGGCATCGTCGTTAAACGTTGAAAATATGCCCATTACGTGTGATGGATTGTAAAGCGTAATGCCGTCGGCAATGACAAGGTTTTGCGACGAATTGCCTCCGCGCACCTCAAATCCGCCGGCGCCGTCGCCCTCGCTTCTCACTCCCGGCAGCAGCGTCAGCGACTTGATGATGTCGTTTTCGCCGCCAAACTTCGGGAGCAGCTTGATTTGTTTCAGCTCTAAGAGTTCGGCGCCGATGCGCTTGCCTTGGATGCGTTGGCGCGCCGCAGTGGCCGTCACGGTTACTTCGTCCAAGTTGTTGACTTTCACCGAGTCAGCCGGCTCCGCAGCGCCGGCCGCAAGGGCGCTAAGGGCAGTGATTATGCTTAAAATCCATCTCATAGTCAGTTGCAAAGTTACGAATTAATTTTCAATTTTATGATTTTTTAAGATAATTGCCGGGATATTTTTCGTAACTTAGCGGCAATGAAACTGACCAAAATTATTACCATGTTAAGCCTTTTGGCGCTCCCGATGGCGGCGAGTGCCAAGTCGGCCATAGAGAAATATCACGAGGAAATTGCCGAGATGAGCGTCGATGCCAATTTGGCATCGCCCGAGGTGCCCAAAAAGCATGTCGACGAGGTCAAAACCCGCATGGCTGACCTCTTGGCGCGCCTGAAAAAATCAGGGTTTGAGGCCGATGCCGACGAGCGCGACGGCATGGTCGTGGCCGTGACCATCCCCGTCAGCGACTTTTTCCTGCCCAATGACACCCTGATTGCCCCTCATGGCGTCAAGCCGCTGATGACCCTATCGCGCCATCTCAAGGCCCCTGATTATTATAAGGTGTTGGTGACCGTGCATAGCGACGACACCGGCACGGAGGATTACCTCAATCAATTGACCCGCGCCCGCGCCGATAATATCGTGGCCTGGTTTGAGAAGCAAGGGCTTAAAACTGAGGGTGTTATCCCTTACGGCATGGGCTTTGACGAACCCGTCTCGGTGGAGCCCAGTCGAGCGGCCCGAGCCTTGAACCGCAGGGTGGAAATCTACTTCGTGCCCGGGCCTCAGATGATCAATAATATTAAGGCCGGTCGATGATTTAACAAATTTTAACGTCGTGTCTGACGTTTTTTTCGTAAATTTGGCGCATTATGCTGCAGCAATTACTTAATGATTATCGCTCGGTGTCGTTGGAGCAGATGGGTAAAGTCAAGCTGCTCAATCGAGTAGATACAAAATTCGTCACTACCATTGACGGCCTGATGGAGCTCCTCCGCTTGGCCGCCGGAAGCTATTTCATTCAGGAAATTGAAGGAAAGAAGCTGATGCCTTACACCACGCTTTATTATGACACGGACGGCCGCGAGATGTTTACCCGCCACCAGCGCGGATGCAAAACGCGCCAGAAAATCCGTGTGCGCCGCTATGAAAGTTCCGGCGTGGGTTTCCTCGAAGTGAAGCGCAAAAACAACAAGGGCCGAACCGACAAAAAGCGTATTCAGATTCCCGAATATACGCCCGACTTGGCCAATTATCGCGAGTTTTTGACCGCAAAATCATGGTATGGCAACCATCATCTGACCCCCGCGCTGAGCAACGCTTTCCGGCGCATCACGCTGGTTAACAACGCCATGACCGAGCGCCTGACCATTGACCTCGAGCTCCGTTTCCATAACGAAACCACCGGCCTGGACCGCGACATGGGCCCGTTAGTGGTGGTGGAAGTGAAGCGCGACGGCCTCACCCATTCGCCGATTCTTGACATACTTAAAACGCTGAGAATCAAGCAGAGCGGCTTCTCAAAGTATTGCATCGGCATGGCCCTGACCGACCCCTCGCTCAAGCAAAACCGCTTCAAGGAGCGCCTGCGCTACGTCGAGCGCCTGATTCAGAAATCAAATAATAACCAACTCATAAAATCTTAAAAATTTTACCATGGACGAGCTTAATGAACCCGCTTCAGTTGCTGCCGAACACGCAACGAACCTCTGGGGACTTATCGACCCGACGGGATTTAACACGTTTGACCTCTGGGAACTCCTTATTCGCTTCGCGTTTAATGCCTTAGTAGTCACGTCGATAATCCACTTGCTCTACTATCCCAAAAGCCGCCGCCGCGACTATTATTTCACCTTCTCGCTGATCTCCGTCAGCATCTTCTTCCTGATTTATCTGCTTGGTGGCGTCAAGCTGAAAGTCGGGTTCGCATTGGGCCTCTTCGCCATCTTCGGCATTATCCGTTACAGGACCGAGTCAATGCCCGTGCGCGAAATGACTTACCTCTTTGTCATCATCGCTATTTCGGTTATTAACGCCCTGTGTTCCAATCTGTTGCAGGCATTGGTGGCCAACGTCCTCTTCATCGGCTGGATCTGGTTCTGCGAGAGCTCAAACTGGATCACTCATGTGGCCTGCAAGCTGATTCTCTATGATCGCCCCGAGCTCACGGCCCCTGACCGAATGGCCGAGCTACAAGCCGACTTGGAGAAGCGCACCGGCCTGGAAATCAAGCGTATAGAGGTGGGCCACATCGACTTCCTGCGCGACACGGCCATGCTCAAAGTCTACTATATCCCGACGGATTCCGGCGTCAACACCGTTGACACCACTGTCAAATTCCCCAAGGAGGGCCAGTAAGATGAAACTCCGTATTCTTCTCGTCTCGGCACTGATGGCGATGGCCTCGGCTGCCGGGGCGCAAACCCTTTTGGGGGGTGCCGAAATCGGCCATAAATTCAACTTCGGCCTCAACGTTGGCGCCGGAGTGGAGTATCGGTCCGCGGATTGGTTTAAGTCGTCCGATCAGTGGAGCGCCGAGGTTTCTGCGTCTTATAAACCGCTGAAACCCTTGAAGATAGGCGTCAGCTATAAATTCATCCAAGCCTACACTCCCGAGCAGTTTACCACTAACTATCGCGTCTCCTCCTTCTGGGGCAACAAACATCGTGTGTCCGTAGGCCTGACAGGCGAGTGGAAGCCGCTTAAAGTGCTGACTCTCAGCCTTCGCGAGCGATATCAGTACACTTATCGCCCCGAGCAATTAGTGCCCCGATTTGACATTGACGAAGGCGATCCCGCCGGCAACAAAACCGTCGCCGCCAAGAGCAAACACATCCTCCGCTCGCGCATCATGGCCGAAGTCAAGCCCTCCAAGAAGTGCCCCTTCACGCCTTATTGGTCGTTTGAACTCTATTCCCTCATGGCTGAGCAGAACCACACCAAGGACCTCAGCGGCGCCGCCCATTTCTGCGATAAATGGCGCGTAACCACCGGCTGCGCCTACAAAATCAACCGCCACAATTCCCTCGACCTCTTCTATCGATTCGCCAAAACCACCGACGCCGACGAATTCGACTCCCCCCACACCATCGGCCTAATCTACTCCTTCAAACTCTAA
>CAZLMV010000009.1:6398-22689 GCA_964560625.1 uncultured Bacteroides sp.
CTCTAAACAAAAGGAGGGGGTGGGGCGTTTTGATGGTATGAATTTGAAAGCGGTTCATAGTTATGCGCAAGGTCATCCGTGGTTGCCCGTGGCGGTGGCCGGGGTGGCTATTGGTGTGGCCGCCTGGCTGTTAAAATGGCTCGTTGGGGTCATTACCTCTGCCGTCACTGCCGATATGGACGTCTCCAAGATCAATTTTTGGCTGATTCTGTCGGGCTTTTTCGGCATTGTTCTGACCGTCGTCATGGTCAAATACATCATTCGTCAGCCCTTGGAACACTCCACTGACCGCATTAAGCAAGTAATTGGTCCTCAGGGAGATGGCGTTATCTCGCCCACAAACATCTACGCGCCCATCGTGGCCAGCTCCATCACCCTTGGCTTCGGCGGCTCTGCCGGCTCCGAGGGCCCGATTGCCTACACCGGCGCCGCCATAGGCAGCAACATGGGCCGATGGTTCGGACTGAGCCGCGACCAGTTGGTCATGTGCACGGCCTGCGGCGCCGGCGCCGGCATTGCCGCCATCTTTAAGTCGCCCGTCGGGGGAATGTTCTTCACCCTTGAAGTGCTTCGGATGCAGATTGGGCTGATGCCGCTGCTGATGTTGGCCGCAATGTGCATAATCTCCTCAATGACAGCCTATTTGCTCAGCGGCCAGACGCCCGACATGACCCTCTGGACCCACCCGCAAATGCCCCTTGATAAGCTCGGCTACATCCTCCTTTTGGGTCTTTTCTGCGGACTTTATGGCGCATATTATTTCAAGACCGGCGCCTGGACCCAAAAGCAATTTACCCGCCTGAAAAACAAAAACATATGGCTCAGTGCCGTCACTTCCGGACTCCTGCTCGGCCTCCTGCTCTTCCTCTTCCCGGCCCTCTATGGCGAAGGCTACGGAATCCTTGGGAAGATGGCCAACGGTAATCCTCACGACGTAATTTCCGGCTCCATCATGACCCTTTTTGCCGCCCATAAGTATCTGCTCCCCTTGACTTTAATCGGAGTAATGCTCGTGAAGTCCATTGCGGCCTATACGTCGAACTCCGGCGGCGGCGTGGCCGGTGATTTCGCCCCGACGCTCTTTGCCGGCGGCATTGCAGGGGTGCTTTTTGCCGAGTTGACCTCCATGCCGATGCCTTTGGCCGTGGTCTGCGGCATGGGCTCCGTGATGGCCGCCGCCACTCGCGCCCCCCTCATGGCCATTTTCATCACCGTCGAAATGACCACCCAGCAGCAACTCCTCCTCCCCGTCTCCATCTCCGCCGGCCTCGCCTACTGGCTCAGCTCCCTCCTCCTCAAAAAACTCTAAAAAAGTTTTGAGTATATTAAAAACTTTTCGTAAATTTGCCAAAAGTTTTAACTATAATCAAAACTCTCCGCGGATATGAAGAAGAAATTGTTGTGGTGCGATTGGGCACTGGTGGTGGTTGGGTTGCTGATGTTGGCGTCCGGGATTCAGTTAGAGGTTCTTGCCGGGGGCGAGGCTTGGGCTGTGTGGGCGCATGTGGCTGTGGGTGTGTTGTTTAGCTTCTTGGTTTGCTGGCATGTGTGGTTGCATTTCCGTTGGAGCAACTGGTTTGCGCGTTTTCAGAAGTTGAAAAAGCCGGTCACTCGCATTCTCTGGTATCTCTTTTTGCTGACCTTTCTCCTTGGTCTCGCGGCATTTATCCATTGGTTGAACGGGGGCGGACATTCCCCTCTCGGCGGCATCCATGGCAAGGTCGGCTTTGTGATGATAGCCGTCGCCGCCGGTCATACCCTCAAGCGCCGCGCACGGCTGACTTGATGGCCGCGATGACGGATTCGGTTTCGGCGGCGGTTTGGATCGGGGAGATGGGCAGGGAAAGCTCCCGGGTGGCGAGGCGCTCGGTGATGGGGAGCGACAGGTGGTTCCATTCGCGATAACATTCCTGTTTGTGCGGCGGAATGGGGTAGTGGATAAGGGTTTGAATGCCTGCGTCGGCGAGTTGTTGCTGCAGGCGGTCGCGCTCCGGGGTGAGGATCGGGAAGAGGTGAAAGACGTTTTCCTCCGCCGGGCAATCGCCGTTGGGCAGCACGATTCCGGGCAGATCGCGAAGCCCCTCATAATAAAGCCGGGCAATTTTGCGGCGCCGCTGATTGTCGGCCTCCAAATGGCGCAATTTCACGCGGAGCACCGCCGCCTGAATCTCATCAAGGCGCGAGTTGCGTCCCTGATAGCGAAACACGTATTTCTTTGAACTACCGTAATTTGCAAGCACTCTAACGGCCTCGGCCAATGCCGGGTCATCGGTGGTCACGGCTCCTCCATCGCCTAATGCGCCGAGGTTCTTCCCAGGGTAGAAGCTATGGGCCGCGGCATGGCCGAGCGAGCCGGTGCGTTGGCCTCGGAATTCGCATCCATGGGCCTGCGCATTGTCCTCAACCAAGAGCAACCCATGGCGCTCGCAAATCGACTTAATCTCCTGATTATAAGCGCATCGCCCGTAAAGATGCACCAACAGCATTCCGCGGGTACGAGGCGTGATTGCGGACTCAATCTTCGTCGGGTCAATCTGAAGGGTCAGCGGGTCCGGCTCAATGAGCAGCGGTGCGAGCCCGTTTTCGGTCAGGGCGAGGATGGAGGCGATGTAAGTGTTTGCCGGCACGAGGATTTCGTCGCCTTCATGGAGGATTCCCAATTCGCGATAGGCACGGAAAATCAGGATGAGCGCATCCAAGCCGTTGGCGCAACCGATGGCGTGGCGCGTGCCGATAAACCGGGCATATTCCTCCTCAAATCGGGCATTTTCCTCGCCTTGGAGATACCATCCCGAGGCAACCACGCGGCTCACGGCCTCCTGAATCTCGCGGCCATGGGCGGCGTTAACCTTCTGTAAATCAAGAAATTTAATCATAAGCCTTTAAAGCGAATAAAGTCGGCATACTCGCGCAAATAATCCTCTTCGTCATAAAGCTCGGAGGCGAGCACGAGGCAGACCGCGCCGGATGAAAAATCTGCAATAGTTGACCAAATGCCCGGCACTACAAGCAGACCCTGGTATGGTCTATTAAGGAGAAATGTGCGCTTCACTTTGCCGTCGTCAATGGTGACACTGAAGCTTCCCGAGGCCGCTACAATCAACTGATATAGACTTTTATGAGCATGCGATCCTCGACTTTCTCCGCCTGGAACATCATATATATAAAATGCGCGTTTGAAATCAAACGGCACCGTGACGCCGTTTTCCACCACCGTCAGGTTTCCCTTGCGGTCGCTGTGGTGCTTGTCGAGCTCCAAGATGGTGCAATCGTGCACTCCGGTCAGTTTTGCGTCTTTTTCCATGCCGTATATTGCTCGAAATTGCGAATGTAATCCTCTGCGTCATAGGGCGTTGACGCAAGAACAAGTGTAAACGAATTGGTGGAAAAATTATCCATCGTGCGCCACCATCCCGCCGGGATGTAAAGCCCGTAATATGAGCGGTTTAAGGAAAAAGTCAGAGTCTCCTCGCCGTTGGTCAGTCTGACGTCAAAACTCCCGCTCAGGGCTATGATCAGCTCCTCTGACCGCTTGAAGGCATGTCCCCCGCGAGCCTCGCCCCCGGGGACGTCATAAATCCAATAAGTGCGGCGAATTTCAAAGGGTATATGCCTCGACTGCTCGACAAACGAGAGGTTCCCCCGATTGTCAAGCACACGCGGCAACTGGATGATTTCCGGCTTTTTCACTCTGCAAATTTACGATAAAATTAACAAAAAACAAAAACTTTTGCGCGTTTCGGAATTTTTTAGTAACTTTGTGCAGTTAAAATAAACCTCATTAACCATAAAAAACAAAAATGCGCTTAGTCATTGAACCCAACTATTCCGACCTCTCCCGCTGGGCCGGAAACTATGTGGCCGCTTGCATCAATGCCGCAAAACCCACTCCTGAAAAGCCTTTCGTGCTTGGTCTCCCCACCGGCTCTTCTCCCTTAGGCATGTATCGTCGCCTCGTTGAACTCCACAAGGAGGGCAAGGTCAGCTTCAAAAACGTAGTGACCTTCAACATGGACGAATACGTCGGCATCCCTCAAAACCACGAGCAGAGCTACCACACGTTCATGCACGAAAACTTCTTCAATCATATCGACATCCCCGCCGAAAACGTCAATATCCTCAACGGCAACGCCGAGGACCCCGAAGCCGAATGTGCTCGCTATGAGGCCAAAATCGAGTCTTACGGCGGCATTGATCTCTTCCTTGGCGGCGTAGGCCCCGACGGACACATCGCCTTCAACGAGCCCGGCTCGAGCCTCACCTCCAAGACCCGCATGAAGACCCTCACTCAGGACACCATCATCGCCAATAGCCGCTTCTTTGACAATAACTTAGACCTCGTCCCCAAGACGGCTCTCACCGTCGGCGTCGGCACCGTCATGGCCGCCAAGAAGGTAATGCTTTTGGTCAATGGCCACAACAAGGCCCGCGCCCTCAAGCACGGCGTTGAAGGCGGAATCTCCCAGATGTGGACCATCTCGGCCCTCCAGCTCCATCCCCACGCTATCATCGTGGCCGATGAAGACGCCTGCGCCGAACTCATGGTGGGCACCTACCGCTACTTCAAAGACATTGAAAGCGCTAACCTTGACCCCGACACTCAGATCTAAATCCCTCTGAATCAACAATCTCAAAGGGTGGGGACGCCTCCGCAACCGAGCGCGTCCCCACCATATTATATTAGAATTGGAAAAACCTGACAAACCTCCGGTCCTACTCGGATTTATAGGGCTGACCGCGCTGACGTTTGGAATGATGGTCGGCGCCGGAATTTTCAACATCCCGCAAAACATGGCGGTGGGCGCCGGAGCAGGCGCCGTGATTCTCTCCTGGCTGATTACGGCAGTCGGAATGTTATTTTTAGTGTTCACTTTCAAGCGGTTAGCCGCACTGCGCCCCGACCTCGACGCCGGCATTTACCAATACTCCGCCGAGGGCTTCGGACCCTTCATGGGCTTCAACATGGCCTGGGGCTACTGGCTCTGCACGGCCTTTGCCAACGTGGCCTATGCCGTGATGCTCAACGACACTGTCGGCGCCTTCTTCCCCGCGCTGCTGCGCCATGGCTGGCCTACTCTCGCCTTTGGCGTCGCCCTGATCTGGGCCTATTATTTCATCGTGGCCTCCGGAATGAAGACGGCAAAGCTGCTGACCATCATCCTCTCCGTGGTCAAAATCGCCGCTATCTTGCTGATAATCATCCTCCTCGGCCTCAATTTCCGCTACGACACCTTCCAACTGATTGACTTCACTGACTCCTCCGGCCTCATCGACCAGGTCAAGAGCACCATGTTGGTGACCCTCTGGTGCTTCATCGGCATTGAAGGCGCCTCGATGATGAGCGGCCGCGCCAAGCGGGCCAAGGACGTAGGCCGCGCCACGGTGGCCGGATTCTTCGCCGCCTGGGTGCTCTATGTCCTCGTCTCCGTGTTTTGCTATGGCGTGATGTCGCGTGCTCGCCTCGCCGGCTTGGAAGATCCCTCCGTGGCCTATTGCCTGCGCGAGGTCATCGGCCCCTGGGCCTATTGGCTTGTGATTCTGTCAGTTATCATCTCCTTGGGCGGCGGCTGGGTCGCCTGGACCTTGGTCTGCGCCGAAGTGCCGTTTGCGGCCGCGCGGGTCAAGATTTTCCCCCGCTCCTTCCTGCGCCTCAATCGCCACGGCATGCCCGCCTATGGCTTGGCCATCTCCAGCATTGTCATGACCCTCTTCCTGCTCCTCGTCATGACAGCTGACGACCTCTATCTCTCCGCGCTCAACATCACCGGCATGATGATTCTCCCCTGCTATCTCCTCTGCGGAGTCTACCTCCTGCGCGCCGATAAAAGCCTGAGCAGCAGGCTCGTAGGCGCGGGATGCACCCTCTTTTGCGCATGGATGATCTACGCCGGAGGCCTGGACCTTTTCGTCCAGACCTCACTCTTCTATCTCCCGGGCCTTGCGTTCTATATCCCGACGCGCCGCCAGCTCCACGCACGCGTTTTCACGCGCTCCGAGCGCATCGGCTTGTGCGTCCTGATGCTCGCCGGAATATACTCGCTATTTTAGGATTTTTTTTGGTTACGGGTCACGTAATCAGTCAGATAGACCGTAAACAGCGGGAAGATGATCATGCCCGTTATAGGCAATACCACGGCCACGATTTTCCCCGCAACCGTCACCGGACTGATGTTGCAACCCACCGTCACCAAGTTCATAAACGAGAACCACAGCGCGTCGCCGTAACTCGTCACCTCCGGGTTGATCCCATACTCCCTCTGAAAGAATATCAGCGAGCAAAAATAAGCCACCATCAGCATGATGGTCAGATACCTGATGAAGAGCGACGACACCGCGTTGCTGCTCAAATAACCGATCACGATCGACATGGCCAATGCACCTCTGGCCAACGGCACAAACCGGATGAAATAAAGCGCATCGGCCGATAGATGCAAGTCTAACTGATTGATAATGTTCAAGTAAGGAATCGAGAGGATCAGGAAGAACAGATGGCTCTTGAAAGCCTTCATCTTGTCCTCACTGGTCATCACGATCACGATCACGTCAAGAATAAACACGATGCAGACCCAAAACTGAAACGTCATGTATCGGTAATCTAACAGCAGGTCGCGCTTCTCAAACGTGTCAAGCGAAATCCAGACGATCATGGCCGCCGAAAGCGCCATGACCAAGAAGTTAAACAGTCGTCGCAGGTCGTGGCCCAATTGCCCGCCATGCTTTATCTGAGTCGGTGTGGTTTGTGGTTGAGTCTGATTCATAAATAAAATAGCTTTTAAAAAGAAACGCCCCCGCCCCCCAAAAAGTTTGAAATTTGCCCATTTCAAAAAATTTCACTATCTTTGCCAAACAAATCCACACCTTATATAATATATGAAGAAAAAAATCCTCCCGCTCGTCGCCTCCGTCCTGGTCATCTGCCTTGCGGTCGGCGCCCTGGAGCTATATAAAAGGTACAAAGAAAGCCAGCAAAACCACTTCCCCATTGAGGATTGCCATGGCGTTGACCTTTCCCATTACAACGATATCGATTCCAAGCATAAGGCCTTCCAAGTCCTTGATAACGTTCAGTTTATCATCGCCAAAGCCACCGAAGGAAAACTTATCGTTGATGAAAAATTTAAGAAACACAGGAAATATGCCCGCAAACATGATAAAAAATTTGGCGCCTACCATTTCTTGACCATGAGAACCCCCGTTAAAGACCAATTCGAAAACTATAAACGGGTGGTAGGCAAGGACATAGACATTCTCCCCATTGTAGACATCGAAAAGAACAATGGAGTCGATTGGTCGAAAAAGCAAGCCCGGGAGTACGCCCAAGAGTGGATTAAGCTCTGCAAAGAATATTACGGCGTTGAGCCCATTATCTATTGCACTGAGCGCTACCGCAATAAATTCTTCCCTGACTTCTCAAACCCCTTTTGGATCGCCAATTGGAATGGAACCCCGTCGCGAGCCCACGTAATCCACCAATACACCGACAACCGCAACGTCCTCGACTACAACCGCCTAAACGTCCCCCTCACCCAAATTCTCCTCAACCCCCCAAAATAACCCCACAAATTAACTACGGAGGTTACCCGCCTCGGCGACATAACCGGGAATGGCACCCGCCCTCGGCGACATAACTGGGGAGGGCACCCGCCTCGGGTGCCCAGCGTCGACAAAACCCAGCGTTGACAAAGAAGCCGCTAACGCGCGCTTATTTACCCTGCCCTCGATGACATAACTGGGGAGGGCACCCGCCTCGGGTGCCCAGCGTCGACAAAAGAAGCCGCTAACGCGTCTCGACACCCGAGGGCGGGTGTCGTCCCCAGTTACCATACGCGCTCATTTACCCCGCCCTCAACGACATAACTGGCCTCGGCCTTATTTCCTCCCCCAATTTCCGCTATCTCAAAAATTTTTTGTAACTTTGCAGGGTTAAATTGTAATCATTATGGAAGAATTTGATAGAGTTTGGGAAATGATGCTCGCCGGCGAGCGTTATGACGCCACTCACCCCGGGCTGGTCAACCGCCTGGTCGACGTGCGCGAAAAACTTTTCTCCTTTAATAATCTCCGACCCTCTGACCTCGAGGGCCAGCGCGCCCTGCTGCGACAAATCCTTGGCAGCGTCGGCCCGCAATTCCATTTCAATCAGCCCTTTAGGTGTGACTACGGCTGCAACATCCACATCGGCAATAACTTCTTTGCCAACTTCAATCTGACCATCCTCGACGAAGCCGAAGTCCGCATGGGCAACGACGTCTTCATCGGCCCCAACGTCAGCATCTACACCGCCTGCCACCCCCTTGAGGCCGACGAACGCAACCGCGGAGTGGAGTGGGCCGAACCCGTCACCATCGGCGACAGCGTCTGGATTGGCGGCGGAGTGACTATCGTGCCCGGAGTGACCATCGGCAGCCGCGTCGTCATCGGCGCCGGAGCCGTCGTGACCCGTGATGTTCCTGACGATTGCGTCGTGGCCGGAAATCCGGCGCGCATAATTAAACGCTTATGAAACAGGAACATAGCTTGCTGCAACTCTTCCTCACCTTCGCCAAAATCGGGGCCTTCACCTTTGGCGGCGGGTGGGCCATGATCGCCATCATGGAGCGCGAAATCGTCGACAAACACCATTGGCTCGAAAAGGAAGAATTCATGGACCAACTCGCCGTGGCCCAGGCCATGCCCGGCATCCTCGCCGTAAACATCTCCGTGGCCGTGGGCGACAAAATTGCCGGCACTAAAGGCACGATTGTCAGCGCCTTAGGCACCATCCTCCCCTCCTTTCTCATCATCCTGACCATCGCCATTTTCCTCACCCCTGACATCATCAAAAATAATCCCGTGGTCAGCAAGGTCTTTAAAGGCATCCGCCCCGCCGTGGTCGCCTTGATCATCGCCCCGCTCGTAACTAACTGGAAATCAGCCGGCATTGGCTGGAAAAAGGCCTGGATTCCCATTGGCAGCGCCCTGCTCATCTGGAGCGGCTGGCCCGTGGTTAGCAACCCGATTCTCTACATCATTCTCGGCGCCTTGGGCGGCTGGTTCGTCTTCGGCAGAAAGGAGGCCGCGAAATGATCTATCTCCGCCTCATTTGGTCCTACCTCAAAATCGGACTCTTCGGCTTCGGCGGCGGTTACGCCATGTTGACCCTCATTGAGCGCGAAATCGTTGGTAATGGGTGGATTACGTCGACCATGTTTACCGACATCGTGGCCATCTCCCAGATGACTCCCGGCCCCATCGGCATCAATTCCGCCACCTACATTGGCTACGTTGCCCCCGGCGAGGTCGACCCCACCTTCGCTAATCCCATCTGGGGCCTCCTCGGCTCCATAATCTGCACATTGACAGTGGTTTTACCCTCCTATCTCTTGGTGCTTTATACCTCCCATATCATCCAGCGCCATAAGGATTCAGCCATCGTCAAGGGCATTTTTGCCGGACTCCGTCCCGTGACCATCGGACTCATTGCCTCCGCCGCCTTATTGCTCTGTAACTCAGACAATTTCGGCAGCGACACGCAAACCGTCTGCAAAAGCATCATCATCTGCATCGCCGCGTTTGTGACGGTCTATAAACTTAAAATTCACCCGATTGCGGTCATTTGCGCCGCCGGGGTGTTTGGCTATTTTATTTTCTGATGACTTACGAAGAGACCCTCAATTGGTTGTTCACCCAAACCTCCGTCTTTGAAAAAGAGGGCGCCGCGGCCTATAAACCCGGCCTGCAGACCATTACCGACCTCTGCCGCCAAATGGGAATTGACCACGGCCGCCTGCGCACGGTCCACGTGGCCGGCACCAACGGCAAGGGCTCCACATCCTCACTCCTCGCGGCAATTTTCCAGTCAGCCGGGCTCAAAACCGGCCTCTTCACCTCGCCGCATATCAGCGACTTCCGCGAGCGCATCCGCGTCAATGGCGAGATGATTCCGCGCGAGGAAGTGGTCAGCTTCGTAGAGCGCTATCAGCGTGATGTTAAGGGACTTACGCCCTCATTTTTTGAGCTCACCACGGCCATGGGCTTCGACTGGTTCCTGCGCCAAGGAGTCGACATCGCCGTGATTGAAGTGGGCCTCGGAGGGCGCCTTGACAGCACCAACATCATCCGCCCCGAGTTGAGCGTCATCACCAACATCTCCCTCGACCATACCGCCCTGTTAGGCAACACGTTAGCCGAGGTGGCCCGCGAAAAAGCCGGAATCATCAAACCGGGTGTCCCCGTGGTCATCGGTGAGGCTGATGATCCCTCGGTTCGCGCTGTATTTGAGGAAGTTGCACGCGGAAATGCCGCGCCCATAACCTTTGCCACCCCCCTCCGCGCCGAAAAATCCCCCCAGGGAGGCTGGGACTTCCCCGACGAAGCCATCCACCTCGAGCTCGACGGCGAATTTCAACTCAAAAACATGGCCACGGTCCTCGCCGCCATGCGACACTTTCCTGAAATTCAGCGCGAAGCCATAGCCGCAGGCGCCGCAAACGTCTGCGCCCTCACCGGCCTGCGCGGGCGCATGACGCGTACCCTGCTCCCCGACGGCCGCACCCTGATCTACGACACCGGCCATAACCCCGGCGCATGGGTATACACTGCCAAATTCATCGCCCAAACGCCTGACCTGACGGCAGTTATCGGGTTCGCGGCCGACAAAGACGTCGACACCATCCTCTCCCTCCTCCCCAAGCACGCGAACTACATCTTCACCGCCCCCGCCACCCCTCGCGCCCTCCCCGCCGCCGAATTGCAGCAAAAGGCTGCTGCCCAAGGCATTAGCGGCCCCATAGCAGAAACCCCCGCCGAAGCCATCCGGATGGCCACGACAGGGGCAATTCTCCTCGCCGGCAGCAATTACTTCGGCGAAAACTTGCCGGAGAGTTCCACCAAGGCGTGATCCTCCTTGGCATAGATAATCATCTTATTATAAGCCTTTTTGCCATTCGGCTCAACCCAGATGCTGACGTGTTCGCCCTCGTCGGTAGCTTCGAGTAGCAATTCGCAGCCTTGCGAGGCCTTTTCAATAGCCGCTTCAAACTTCGGGGCGAGTTGGCGGTTTACCTCTAAGACTCGTATCCCCGTGATTTTCAGATTCATAGGCAGCGAATCCACGTGCTCCACCTTTGAGGCGCCGAGTCGAACCAACAGCCCCGGAACTTTCACGTATTCAGCCCCTTCAAGGTTCTTAAATTCCTTAAATACCGGGTCAAATGCCTGCGCCATCATCGGCAGCACGGCCACGACCATCAGCAATGCAATCAATAACTTCTTCATAATCACATGTTTTTGAGTTCGGCGGGGGTGATGCTGCCCGTTATGATGATGACGTTGACTTCATCTGACTCAATGGTGACCAGGACGTATTCATTCGTCTCCTTGTTAATGGCGCGATTATAGATCACGGTGCTCTCGCCGTCGTCCTTGGTCTCCATCATGATGTCATAGCCATTTTTCTTGGTTAACTCCTTGGCAACTAACTCTTTCAGCTTCTTGCGCCCGGCGCGTTTGTCGGTTGTGATCACGGCGACACTTTCCAGGCGGTCTATCATGCTGTTGAGGTCCATGCCGTTAACGTTCATTGACGCGCCTTTGGCCATCTGGAGCATGGCTTTGCCCACGTAGACGGTCTCGAAATCCGAGTTATTGCGCACTTCGTCGTAGATTTTTGACTGGGCCATGGCTCCTACGGTTGACAGGAGCGCAAAGAGCAATGTAAAGATTAATTTTTTCATAACTATTTGGTTGATTAAAGATTATTCAGTTTTTCCAAGCCCCGGTTAATGGCATTATTATAAGCCGTCAGGGCCATGATGGTGGTTTCCCGCGCCTGGTCCACGGTGATTTCATCCTGTGGGGTAGGGGGGCGGAAAAAGAACGTCCCCGCCAAGGCTATCAGTGCGGCCACTGCCGCGGCCACTCCCACTCGCGGAAGCCAATTCACCCGCTTGGGCTCATTCCCGGAGGCCTTCGCCGCCATTGCCGCAAAGTCAGGCATCGGCGCCGACAGGGTCCTAAGAAGCTCAAGGTCAGCCTCATGGCCCGCGGGATTCTCCTCCAAAAGTCGCAGCAATTCGCGCTCCTCGGCCGCGGTGCTCGTCCCGTCGTAGAATTTCGTAAGCAGCTGGTCAATCATAACTCAAAATGTTTTCTCAGCGCTGCACGTCCGCGACTCAAAATCACGCGCACATTAGCCGCCGAGAGGTTTAACTTCTCTTGTATCTCGCTGATTTCAAGGCCTTCCAAGTGGCGCAGCGTCATCACTTGCCGCGCCGGCTCCGGCAGCCCCTCAATCAATCTCAACGCAAAGGCCAAGCTATCACGCGCCTCCATGTCGTCGGCCCGCTCTTGCAGCCCGCGCACCTCTTCAATGGGCTCTGCGTGGCGCCGGCTGCGAACCAAGTCCACCGCACACCGCGAGGCCACCGTGGCCGCATAGGCCGCCGGATTCTCTGCCCCGGCAAGCTCCGCGCGATGGCCCCACAGGCGAATCATCGCCTCCTGGACCGCGTCGGCAGCGTCGGCCTCCGACCCCGTCACCCGCAGCGCCGCGATCATCATTTGGCGCCCCACGCGGGCCATCAGCTCATTGAATTTCTTTGCGTTCATGTCTAATAGACGGAATCAACCCGGCAAATGTTACACTTATTTAAAAATTTTTTCGTAAATTTGCGCTATGATTAACTATAAACTGATAATTCTCTTCCTTGCCGGCGTCGCTACTATGGCCTGGGCCTGCAAGCCGTCTGTCACTCCTGACCAAACCGTCGAGGAGATTACTTCCGCCATCAGTGCCGGAAACTATGACTCCGCAATGGAGTTAGCCGACGAGCTCATGGCCCGCAAAAATGCCGGCCTCGACTCCATGCGCGTCGAGCGCCTGTGTCAATTAGCCGTGGCAATGGCTCGCTTGGGCGAACACTCCGGGCGCGCCGACGAATTTTCCGCCTTCGCCCTGCGATGCTATCAGCAGGCCGTAAAGTCCAACGAGGCAGCCACGGAGGCCTACGTCGCCGAGCTTTCCCACGACGATTTCCTTGAAATTTCCTTGATCCGACAACTTTTAAATCCCGTGACAGCCCGCGAGGAGGGAGTGGTCTACTCCGTCAACGAAGAGGGCGACGACGTGTTTCATGAAGAACAAGAATAGCAACGACTGGGAGAGCGCACTCGGTGCACTCCTCAATTCCGGCAATCTCCCTGAAGGCGAGGAGATTGCGCCCGAAGAACCCGCGGCTGCACCTGCCGCCAAGGGGCGCCTCGTCATCAGCTTTGAACGCAAAGGCCGCGCCGGAAAGGAGGCCACAATCATCAGCGGATTCACCGAACCCCACGAAGAGGTTGCCGCCATCGCCTCCCAACTCAAATCCAAGCTCGGAACCGGCGGCTCGGCTCGCGGCGGCGAAATCCTCATCCAGGGAAATCGACGCGATCAGTTAATCCCCTTACTCCGTAAAATGGGCTACAAAATAAATGGCTAATCATCTAATTGTTCAGAAGGCTTCGGCCGGCTCGGGCAAGACTTATCAGCTTGCCCTTAATTATATAAGGATGGCGCTCGGCGAACCGGACCCCACAACCGGCCGCCACCGCCTCTTTTACCCCAACGTGCGTAATCGCCATCGCGAAATCCTCGCCGTGACCTTCACCAATAAGGCCACAGAGGAGATGAAAAGCCGCATAATCAAGGAGTTAAGCCTCTTGGCCGACGTCAAGGCCCAAAGCAATTATCGCGCCGGCCTGCTCATGGATTTCGGCGTCGACCCTCAGACTCTTGCCAATGCCGCCGCGGCCGCTCTCAACGACATACTGTTTGACTACGGCAACTTCCACGTCAGCACCATCGACGCCTTTTTCCAGACCGTGCTCCGCTCGTTTGCCTACGAAGCTGACCTCTCCGGAAACTATGAACTCGAGCTCAACGACTCGGCTATCAACGAGCAAGCCATCAACGATACCCTCCAGGCCGCCCTCGGATCCCTGCGCGCCAAAAATGCCCGCCAAATCCGCTCCTGGCTCTCCGCTTATATGGCCCGACTGCGCTCTAATTCACAGAGTTTCGACCTCTTTAACCCCAAAAACTCCTCGCGCAAGGACCTCGCCGACTTCGTCAAAAACCTCACCAACGAAACCTTCAAGGGCGAAAAAGAGAATATCCTCCGCTTTGCCAATAACCCCCACAAAATCACTGCCCTAAGCGACGCCCTCGCCGCGAAAATCGACCAACTCCAAGTCGACATTTTCGCCTTAGGCCAGGCCATCAACATTGACGACGTCAAGGACAAGAACCAAAAGCCTTACAAGCTCATCAAGGCCCTGAAAGAAGGCGTGATCCCCGACTATACTGACCTTTTCGCCTCCCCTGAAGTGGCCCTCTCTAAGGTCAAGCCCGGCTGCGAACTGACTCTGATCCTCATGGGCCAACTCATGGAGAAAATCCAACTCTTCATCACGGCCCTCAAAATCAGCGAAAGCATCCATGCCTATGGCCTTTTCAGCACCATCCTCCGCTTTGCCGAGGAGCTGAAAATCGAACATAACACCATCCTCCTCAGCGACACTAACACCCTGCTCAAACTCATCATCGGCGACAGCGAAACGCCCTTTATCTATGAGCGCATCGGCCGCCGTTTCCGCCATTTCCTCATCGATGAGTTTCAGGACACTTCCCGCCTGCAGTGGGAAAACCTCAAGCCCCTGCTCCTCGAAAGCCTCGCCCACGGCAAGGACAACCTCATCATTGGCGACGTCAAGCAGTGCATCTACCGCTTCCGAAACTCTGACCCCAAGCTCCTTGACTCCGAGCTGATGACCGCCCCTGATATCAAGCATCATATTGACTATCAGCCGCATAACACTAATTTCCGCAGCTCCCACGTGGTCGTCGACTTCAATAATCAGCTCTTTGAGGCCCTGAGCTCCTCGCTCGGCTTCAATTCCGTCTATTCCACTGTCAAACAGGCCGCTAAGCGCACCGATGCCCCCGGCTACGTCTTCATCGACGTCCCCCCTGAGAATCAAAAAGACGGCATCGACCGCATGATCGACGAAATGGCCCGCCAACTCGACCCCGCCCAAGGCGGCTATAGCCCCGGCGACATCGCCGTGCTGGCCCGCACCAACGACCAGGCTAAACGCGTGATTGAGCGCCTGTTAGACGAAACCGGTGAGGGCGGTCGCCTACAGGGGGTAAACATCCTCTCCGATGAGGCCCTGCTCATTGGCGGCGCCAACTCCGTGCAGTATCTCATCAACTCCCTCAAACGCCAGATCAACCCCTTGGAGGAGAAGGAGTACACCATGTATTGCACCCCTCAGACCGCCATGGAGAGCTTCAATCAGCGCCTCCACGAGCTCGCCGACCAAGGATATGACCCCGACCAGGCCCTCAACATCGCCATGAACGAACTCCGCGAGGGCGGAACCGAACATCGCGACATGGACGACGCCGCCACCCCCGGGGTCTCCCTCTTCGAACTCGTAGAGCGCATGATTGCAACCCTCCCAGACGATTGGCGGCAACGCGACGCAATCTATCTGTGCGCCTTCCAAGACCTCATTCTCGACTTCTGTCGAACCATCAACCCCACGCTCTATGACTTTCTCGAATACTGGGACGTGGTCAAAGATAAAGCCGCCATCGGACTGGCCGGCAATGTCGACGCCATCCGCGTGCTCACAATCCATAAATCCAAAGGCTTGGAGTTCCCCTGCGTGCATATCCCCCTGATGCCCAAGACTTTCGTCAGGGAAGACTCATTCCGCTGGTATGACGCCACCGCCGCCTTCGACGCCCTGAAATTAGACTGCGAGACCCCTGATTTCTTCCCCATAAAATCAGTATCCACGCTCCTCGCCACCAAGTTCGCCCCCCAGCTCCAAAACCTCTTCAACGAGTCGCGCCTCGACGAACTCAACTCCCTCTATGTCGCCTTCACCCGCGCCAAAACCGAGCTCATTGTCACCCTCGACCCCCCGGCAAAAAGCGCCAACCCCGACAGCGTCTCCCAACAAATCCTCGCCGCCCTCGCCGGACAAACCACCTTCGGAGCCCCAACCCGCGCCCCGCAATCGGAGATCCAACCCCAACCCATCCCCATCCAAACCTACGACACAACCTCCCGCCCCTCCCCCTGGACTTTCACCGAAGTCCACCCCCCCCTCCCCGAATAACAAAATTCTCTTTTCGCCGCCGCTCCTACCTGCTTGAGCCGCCCGCGCGAAATAACTGGAGAGGGCACCCGCCACCGGGTGCCCAGCCGCCCCGGCGGCTCCACTTCGCGCAACCAAACCTTATAAGATTTATAAGACT
>CAZLMV010000009.1:22789-24043 GCA_964560625.1 uncultured Bacteroides sp.
AGGGCACCCGCCCCCGGGTGCCCAGCCGCGACAAAACCCGCACGCGACAAACCCGCGCGCAGATCCTATAAACCTCATCATATCCCACAATGCCCTCACTTGTCTATTATTGCTGAAAAAAATTTGCTTTTTTGAGAAAAATTTCCTAACTTTGCATCAAACAAAGTCTTGCATCTGCCTATGATCCGCTCAATCCCTAATCCCCCGATGGGTCGCGACGACATCGAACGATTCCGCCAAAACATGGAGAAACACCTCCGTGGACCTATCAATGCCCAAGAGCAACAAGCCCTTGAAGCCCAACGAGCCGAAACATTAGCCAACGCCAACAAAATCATTGCTAACTGTGGCGGAAAAAACCCCCTTCTCACTTATTGAATACTCTTTGATAAGGCAAATGTATTGGATTCTTTGAGGTAGTATAGATTTTTTTTGGGAAATTGAGAAAAATTTGCTAAATTTGCGGAAAGATTTTTTTACATTCATTCATTATGACGAAACCGTTTAAATATCAGCCGATGTTTCCCCTCGGCCCCGACACTACCGAGTATTATCATCTGACCTCCGACTATGTCAAGGTGGAAAACTGGAACGGCCATGAAATCCTCGTGGTTGACCCCGAAGCCCTGACCGTCCTCACCCGTCAGGCCACCCACGACAACGCCTTCATGCTGCGTCGCGAACATAACGATATGGTTGCCAAGATTCTCCATGACCCCGAAGCAAGCGAAAACGATAAATTCGTGGCCCTGACCATGCTCCGCAATGCCGAAATTGCCGCAAAAGGTCAGCTTCCCTTCTGTCAGGACACCGGCACGGCCATCTGCCACGCCCACAAGGGCCAGCACGTCTGGACCGGATGCAACGACGAAGAAAAAATCTCCCTCGGAATCTACAAAACCTACACCGAAGATAACCTCCGCTACAGCCAAAATGCCCCGCTGACCATGTATGAAGAGGTCAACACCGGCTGCAACCTTCCTGCGCAAATCGACATCCACGCCGGCGAGGGATCCGAATATGAATTCCTCTTCGTGGCCAAAGGTGGCGGCTCGGCCAACAAAACCTACCTCTATCAAGAAACCAAGGCCATCATTACCCCTCAGAAGCTCGTGCCTTTCCTCGTAGAGAAGATGAAAACCCTTGGCACTGCTGCCTGCCCGCCTTACCACATCGCTTTCGTCATTGGCGGCACCTCGGCCGAAAAGAACCTCGAAGTGGTCAAAAAAGCTTCGGGGCGGCTGTCAAAAATGG
>CAZLMV010000010.1:0-23834 GCA_964560625.1 uncultured Bacteroides sp.
CATCCCCCGCATGCTAATCAAATCCCACCAACTCCTCACCCACCCCTAACCTCCACCTCCACAAAATAAAAGCCACGCCTGGAAATGGGCGTGGCTTTTTGTATGGGGATTTGTAATGGGAGGGTTAGTCGCCAGTGAGGGTAAAGTCGAATTCGGTGCCTTTGAAGTTGATGAATTTGCCGGAGTAGACGTAGGTGTCGTCGCCGGCTTCGTAGCCAAAGGTGCCGTCGAATGTGCCGGTGATTTCGCCGGCGTCATTCTGTTCAATCATGCGCAGGGAATAGCCGTCTTTGTAGCCGATCAGAGCGAGGAAGTCGCCTGAGCCGGATGAGGTGTAGCGATATTTGCCAATCACTTCACCGTCGGAGGGACTGATGTGAACATACATTTCGATGGGATATTTGCCAATGCTTCCAGTGAAATGCACGTCCATGTCTCCTTCGGAATCAACAGAAGCCATAGTAGGTTCTTCGACTTCTTCTACCACTTCGGCGTAAACATCCTCGGTGGTTATCTCTGCGCGTTCTTCTGAGTAGTCAGATGACACGTGATGTTCCCGATCGAAGCGGAAGGAGATGTCGTAGTACTCGTCGTCGCACACGGGTTCGCCTTTTTTGTTGAGGATAGCATATTTGGTGCGGGTGCGACCGATGTAAGCGAAGTGGCCATTGTCGATGGGGGTCACTTCTTTGTAGTCGTCAAATTCGATTTTCTTTTCGCCATTTTTGTCAATCACGAAGCTCTTGCCGTCTTCGTCGACCACGAAGAAATTGCCGTCAGAAAGCACCTGACCACTGCGATATTTGGGCTTGATAATGGTCTCACCTTTGATGGTCATGAAACCGCAGCTGTAGTCATCGTCGACGTAGGCAATATAATCTGAGTTATAGTCATATACGCCGAAAACTTTGTTGAGCTTGGTGAACTCGCCTTTTTTATTGACGAAGCCAGTGCATTCCTTTTCGCGGTCTCTAACCAGAAGTTTGCCGTCCTTAAATTCTTTGTTGATAAGAAAATAGTCCTCCTTGAGGGAGAAGAGGACGTTGCCCTTGGTGTCGATGACCTGGGTTTTGTCGTCGGTGGAAACCACGGCCATGCCTTCGGAGAAGTTATTTACCGAGGAGTATTTGGGCTTGATTTTCATTTCGCCGGATTTGTCGACGTAGCCCCAATTGCCATCTTCGTCGCCCACGGCGAGCAGGCCTTCAGACACGTAGGCCGCACAGGAGCGGATTTCCTTGCCGCCGATGGAGTTCAGGGTGGCTTTCACCTTGCCTTTTTTGTCGACCAAGGTGATTCGCTCGCCTTTCTTCGTCACGGGAATTACGCCTTCGTGGAAAAAACCGCAACTTACAATGTCTTCCACCACGGGTTTTTTGACGTCTTTCACATTGTAGAGGGAGCTGCTGTTGCCATCATGGGCCACGAACAGTCCTTCCAAGACGACAGAGGGTTCATACTTAAACTCGTCTTCAACCACTACTTTGCCCTTGGAGTCAACAATGCTCCAGCGGCCGCCATCCTTAAACTGCACCGGCAGATAGTCCACGGACTCCTGGATAGAATCAGAGCTACAGCTGGCAAAGAGGGCGCACACGGCCCCGGCGAATGCCAATTTAACTTTCTTCAGTAACATAATGTGTGATTTAATAATTGATATAACTTTCTAAGTGCAAAGTTACACATTTTTCGGGGAATTACCAAAACCGAGCTTGGGATGCGCCCAAACTCGGTTCTGTTTTTAGGGATATCAGTCAATGACTTACCATTCAACTGCTTCCCCTTCTACCCATTCTGTAGCGGGCGCTTCTGTAGCAGGAGCCTCTTCCGTCCAGGCGGCTTGCTCCTCGGTGGCCCATTCTGTAGGTTGTGCGGATTCTTCGGGTTGAGGCTCGGAATAGTCAGAGTAAACGGTGCCGTCCTTACTGAAGTCTAAGTTGACATTGGCATATTCGTCGTCGTTGTAAGGCTTACCTTTTTCGTTAAGTAAAGCATACTTTGAGCGAGTGCGGCCCAGGAAATAGAAATGGCCGTTGTCGATGGGTAAAACCCTCTTATAGTCTTCGAAGGTGACTTTTTTGTCGCCTTTTTTGTTTATGACTAAACATTCGGTGTCATTGTCGTCTTCTACTACGAAGAAGTTGCCATCATTCAAGGGAACGGTGCCGCTATATTTAGCTTTGATTACGGGTTCACCTTTCCAGTTCATGATGCCCCATTCATATTCGTCATTTTTGAAGCTAAAATAATCGGCGGTAAATTCGCCCACGTCATCAACCTTATTGCTGACCTTGACGAATTCGCCCTTCTTGGTAAGATAGCCGAACACATCTTTTTCGCGATCAGCAACGGGGAGCTTGCCATCCTTAAACTCATCAGAGAGGAGACGATAGTCTTCCTTGATGGTAAAGAGTTCTTTGCCGGATTTGTCGATAACCACCATTTTTTCGTCGGTGCGGGCAATTGCCATACCTTCAGAGAAAGGGCTAACGCCTTCATACTTAAGTTTTACTTTCACGTTGCCGGATTTGTCAACGAAGCCCCAGTTGCCCTCTTCGTCGCGAACGGCGAGGAGGCCTTCAGAAACGTAGGCAGCGCAGGAACGGATTTCTTTGCCGTTAATGGGGTTGAGAGTGGCCTTAACTTTGCCTTTTTTTTCAACCAGAGTGATGCGTTCGCCTTTTTTAGTGACAGGGATTACGTCATCATGGTAGTAGCCGATGTCTGCCAGTTCTTCCATGACGGGATGCTTGACATCCTTGACATTGTAGAGCGAGTAAGAGCTGTTTTCTCTGACGAAGAACATGCCGTTGAACACGACGGACGGCTGATGCTTGAATTCATCTTCAACAACAACTTTACCTTTGGAGTCAACAATGCTCCAGTTGCCACCGTCCTTAAACTGAACGGGCAAATAATCGATTGTGCTCTCGAGCGAATCGGAAGAGCCACAGCCGGTAAACATGGCGCAAACCAGCCCCATGAGTCCGAGTTTTAATTTAGAGTGAAACATAATGAAAAAAGTGTATATAATGTTTGGTGTATGGGTGTTACCCGCCGCAAATTTACGAAAAATCCGCGACACCATCAACTTTTTCATTAACATTTTTTAAACTTTCCCTTATCCAACTTGTCCACGCCGGGTATTTTTAGTTCTTATGGAGGGAAATTGGGAAAGTAGCGCCGTCGGAAAGGCGGGTATAAGTGCCGGAGGCAAACGTGTAATAATCAGTGTTCCAATAATCAAGAGCAATGGTTCCGGTGTGTTGGTCGCCGTAATATTCGTACCATACCATTCCATCGGGTGAGCCTGAAAGATCAAACCTCGCCGAAGATGTGGTATAATAAAGCGAGCCGGAGGGCGCGTCGGTTTCTATGTTCAGGGTGCCGTAGATTTCCGAGCTGCCAATTGTGCCTCGATAAGTGCCTCTCTCGTACCAGAACTCATCCGATTCGGCTGCTGCGGGGGCTTCTTCGACGGCTTCAGCGGTTGCAGGCGCTTCTTCGGCAGCTTCTGTTGCTTCAGCAGTTATTTCATTATCGCCGGAATAATCTACGTAAGATTCTTGGGCAGGAGCCGGATAGTAAGAATCACTTGAATACGTTGACTCGTTGGCCACGGCAAAAATCACCACTGCGAGGGTCACGACGAGGACAACGACAATGATACCTATAAGTGTGTTGTTATGTCGCTTGGGTTCAGGGGGAGTTTGAGTGAATCCGGGAGCCGGGGAATGAGGCGTTTGGCGCTCTTCAGCATTGCCGAGGTAAGTCACGGAGCCGTCGGGTTCCACTCGATAGATTTTTCCATCGGGCGTGACTTGATATTTTGAGGGAGGTTCATTGGTTTGAACTCGTCCACTTTTGATTTTAGTGACCGAGCCGTCGTCTTCCACTCGATAAATGGATCCGTCCGGAGCCTTGTAAGTCTTGTTAGATATTTGTCCCATAATTATTTAGCCTATTAGTTCGCCTATATTTATTTCGAAGTTTTGTTGATTAGAATTTATAGTCAGCATGGGGTACATATTTGCATCAAGCGCAATCTCGGCGGAAATAACACCTCCGGAGAGTCCGCATAGAGCCAACACATCGTCAATCAACTCGTTTGAGCCAATGAGGAACGAAAGTGTTTGATTGGCAGCTATTGAAATATCCTCGTGAGCCTCGCGGGCAGGGATTGTAACCGACTCGTTGAAATAGTCATAAATCTTGATTACCTGGCCATTCGCCTTGAGCAGGAGCGACATTGGATAGGTAATCATATCCAGCAAAAGGCAATCAGTCATCTTGCCTTCCATGGTAAGAGTTCGGGCCACCGCTCCCTTGGCAATATGCTGAATGGCCATGGAAGGGTCAGCAGGCTGAATCACTGAATTTTTGAGGAGTTTTTTCACTTCATAGACTCCATCGTCAACCAAAAGGTTACAGCACATATAGTCTACCCCTTGGCCGCATGCAAACGAAATTCGGGCTGACGAATTCCCTTTGCGAGAAATGGCCACTCCCATGGCGCCCATGACGGCCGGCGAGGTGATGATCACTCTCATTCCCGGGCCCATCAATCGAGCAATGCAGGCATTCGCCCCGAGGGAAAGGATATATTCCATCTCATTTGCCGGCATCAGAATCAAGGTTCCTTCGCCCGCAGCGCTGAGGGCAGAAATCGCCTCCGACTTGCCATTGTCAGAAATGATGGCCATTAGAATGTCAACCTCGGCGGCGGAGCGCATGGGAAAGGAGAGAAAATCATCGCCGGTACCCAACATAAATAAGTCATTATCAGCGATATCCGGATGAGCAGGGTGAAAACTCCAGTAGGCCGGTAACATTTCAATCAGGTCCTCTTCACGCAATTTATCATTCATCTCTTGAACAGGGTTGACAAGCAGTTCCGCCGGGTCAAATCGCCCCGCAACAGTTACCGAGCCGTCAGCGTTCACAATGAACACGCAGCCCGATTCGTCCCAACTGTAACGGCCAGATTCGGCCTCGCGCAGTTCAGCCAACGTAAACCATCGCTCGGGAATTTGCTCCACAGTCGGCGCGGGTGTAACTTCTGGCGCGGACGCAGTAAAGTCCATCACTTCATCGTCGCTCGAATTGCGGGAAAACACTTTCCGCAACACAGCGATGAGCAGCACACAAATAACCGTGACCAGCACTATCAACCCTATTTCTTCCATATCTTTTATCCCTTCCTACGCTGCTTTACAATGGTTAATATCAAGGTGATAATCCAAATAATCAGGGGTATAAACGATAAATTCCAAATAATAAATGCGTCTTCATCATTGCATAGCTGACTACTGTAAAATAAGCAGCAATAAGCGAAGAACAATAGCAATAACTGGATCAGGAGTAACACTTTTCGCCTTTTTGATGAAAGCCACCACGAGAAGCCAAACAAAGCCGTTACTAAAATTCCAAATAGCAAAATTATATTGCCATTGCTATACTGATAATATGTCGGTTGCCCATTTTCATACATTACGTCAACAATAAAGGAACATGACATACATGCAGCAATCCAACCAATGAATAACACCAGCATAGTGACCCAAAGCCAATTGTAGTTGCGTTTCCACCAATTAGCTTTTTGCGGCAGATCCGCTCCCGAGGGCTTCTCGGGGGCGCTTTTGTCAATATCCTTGACGCTACCCATCGAGGTGAACGACCCGTCGTCGTTCACCCGATAGATTTTCCCATCGTCAGAAATGTGATACTTATTCGGCTGCTGTCCCATCTTCTGATTGGGTTTCGGTGGCGTAGTCGAGGACTATGCTGCGGGTTACTTGGAGGGGGTAGGAGAAGATTTCGGCCATTTCGCCGCCGATTTTCGGGTTGTTGGTGTTGCAGATGAGGGTGTACTGCGTCAGGGAGTCAATGAGGCGCTGAGTGTAGTGCTCATTGTCGCGATTGAGCAGGTCGAGAATCATCTTAACGCCGATGGTCGTGACAAAATTGATGTCGGCAGAGATGCCGGGTTCGAAGCTGCCCACTTCGCCCATGTAGATATGGGTGTTGGCCTCGACGCGGCCGGATGATTCAGTCATCGTGGCGCGGAAATCTTCATAATCGGGCATTCCCTCGGGGAGGCAATAGAAAATCTCGCCGGCAAAAGCGCGCTCCCAGCAGCCTATGGAGATGAAGGGCATGCCATTAGGTTTGGCGAGCTTTTGCGCCGCATAGTAATCGCCTTCGCGATTGTCGGCACAACCCACCATGATGGCATCAGGAGTGCAAAACGGCTCGATTTCGGCCAGCGGGACGTCTTGGATTCGTTGGTGAGAGACGTGGACCTCGGCCGTAGGGTTAATCTGGAGGATGCGCTCGCGCAGGGCCGTGGTTTTGTATTTGCCCACGTCAAGGATTCCACACTGATGGCGACAGATGTTGTGATAGCTCAGTATATCCATGTCAATCAAGAAGAAGCGCCCTACCCCGGCTCGGGCCAATTCCAGAGCCACAAGGCTACCGACGGAACCGCAACCAATAATCACCACGCCTTTTTTGAGCATGATGTCTGATTCCAAGATGCCGGTGTTGCGCGAAAAGATGTCGATTTTGAGGCTATAACCTTCAAGTTCGCAGGGAGTTCCGTCGGCGGTCATGAAATGGACGTTGCCCTCGGCGTCGCGCCATCCGGAGAGTTTGTCATCGCCGGTCTGCTCGGGCTTTTCGGCATAGAAATGGCCAAGCACTACGGGCTTTTCGCCGCCGAGGCGCGAATCAGCGTCGTCGAGCGAAATGATGTTGTAATAGTTTGACTCAGAGTGATGATACCCCCGGAGTTCGTGATTGCCGGAAATGTCAAGGGGATAACAAACGGTCGGCTTAGGACCTTTGCCCTTGATGAATTTGTTAAGATCAATTTTCGCCATCGGTGGGTTCGTTTGAGGGTTTTTCGTCTGATTGTTCGTTGGTCTGCTGATCCGACTCATCGTTTTGCTTCTCCTCCACGCTCGGTTTGTCCTTTTTCACTTCCTTTTGCACGGTGGGAGTCGGCGCATCGAGTTCATAATTCGGATCAATCACATCAATTTCAGAGGGGCCGCCCCACATCTTGCCCGTAAAAAGCCCGGCTAAGAACAGGAGCACTCCGGCCAATGCGATGCCCCATTTCGGGAAATTCTTTTTAGGAGCCTTTGGGGGCACGGCAGGGGTCGGCGCACTCTCCTGGTAGGTCTCCGAGGGATATTCGCTTTCGGCGCGGGCTTCCGTGCGAGTTGATTTAGGCACGGAGTGAGACTTTGTAGAATTCTCCCGGGTGGGCGTGGGGTGCAGTTCGCTTCTTTCGCCGTCAACGTAACGCAACTCAAAGAAGCGCTCCGGAATGAGGTCATCGCCCACCTCGACGTCAACCGTAGAGTAAGCAATGTTGCGGGGTCGCGTGCCCGGATTATGCGCCAAGTGATACATTGTCAATCGGAAAGCCGGGTCGATATTTACCAGGCCGGAGATAACGCCAAAGGGATTGCGCGAGGCAAATTCGGAGTTTGTGCCGTCGTCGGTCGACGAGAAATAGTCCATTGACCCGGGGTGGCGATGCCACAGACCGAGCACCTGCAGCGGCTCCTTATATTGGTTAGCCACTGACGTGCCGAGATAGTTGACAAAGTTCTGGTCATATTCGAAATAGGCGGGTTCAAACACGCCGTTGATGCCCGGGGGAATCATCTCCATGACCACCCAAATACCATTGTCGAGGATATAGCCAAGCAGGATGCCGCCGGTTTCGACGGGATGCTTGGCAAAACTCTCGCGAATCATCGCGTTATAGGCTTTGTCGCTGATGATTACGGTTTCACACATACTGTTCATAGTCCACGATGCCGTTAGATGCCGCCATGGCGATTAAACTCAGCTAAGGGGAGGTCGCCGGTCAGCACCAGTTCGAAGGCTATGAGCCATTTGGTGGCCCAGCCTAAGACGGATGCTGCCGTGGTGGTGGTAACGCCCACTTTTTGGTCGCCGGCTTCGTTGGTGCAGAGATAGAGATTGCCCACGGAATCACGCAGCAAGTGGAATGGGCGGAATCCGCACATTTCAATCAGCTCGTCGACGTCGGGCATCAGGGGGTAAACCCTCACGGAAGAGCCCATTTGCTGATTGGGATGATTGTTGTCGTAGACGGCCATAACGTGATATTGACGCTTCTCGCCGAACTTCGATTCATAGATTCCGGGCTCGAGGACGCCTACCCAACAAAGGCGACCATCATCGAGCTTATCAAGGGTAAACTGCGGAAAATTGCGCGCCATGGCAATTTTCTCCATGGTCAACAGAGTCGGATTGGTTTCATACCACTGCGCCGCAAGAATACCTTCGGGAGTAGAAATTTTCACAGCATTAGGATCTTTATCCATTGCGTCACCTCCTTTTGATAGTTTGACGGTTTTAGCTTCTCGTAAAGCAGCTGCTATTTCAGCTCTTTTTTTTGCCTTTAAACGTGAGGCAGCATCTTCTCCGGCCAGTTTTCCCTTGCCGACTTCAATGGTTGCCTCGTTGGGTGCACCCATTGCGCCTCCATTTTTACTAATTCTAACAGTATCAGCGTCGCCCAAGGCTTTACGCAGGGCTTTGCGTTTTCTTGCAGCGGCATCATCAAGAGCAAACTTGCCGGCCGGGATATTGATTGATTTATTCATATTATTTTATGTTGATTATGATTGACTAATCGAGTTGACTCCAGTAACTTTTTCCATTCTTTCGGAGCTGGAGGATTGCGAAAAGAATAAGTGAACTTATTACGATACTTACGACTTGTGTGATAACCGTGGTCATCGGATCAATAAATATACCAATTTGGCTATAAGCATCAGCAACACCATTCATAATGTATATGTTGATGCATCCGAAGATAATTGCCTGGGCAAGGATAATCCAAAAGCCCATCTTTCTCCAGTTGAGCAATAACTTATAGCCGACAACACAGAAAATGGCCGAGCCAATGGAAGAATAACCAAGGTTGCTGATCGAATCTGCGTTAAAATAGCCAATGATTGCAGATAAAATTGAGCCAAAGAAGCAAAGCCAAAGCCAAAATGTGATGAAGCCGTTACGCTGAGGCTCCTCAACCATCGGTTCAGCAGGTTGCTGATACTCTTCACCGGCCAAACGTCCGGCAGGAATGTAAAAGAAAGGTTTCATTATGATATATTGGTTGGTTAATTGTTTCGGGGTTTGGATTTTTTGAGGCAGATTGAGCCTATGATTAGGCTGATGACGGCGCAGGTAAGAATGGCCTTGAAGTCGCCGCTGTTAAATTGAATGTAATATTCAAAGTTTTCCATAAGAAAATAGATGCACATAAAGGCTAAGTATGCACCTAAAATGATTGCGATCCAGCCGATGATGCGGAGGGTGAGGATAGAGGCGGCGCGGCTGCTTGCTTCGAGGTCTTCCTTGAAGTGTTCCATCATCAGTTTTTCTACTACGAATTCCTCGATGCCAACGGATTTGGCATATTTGAGGGCGCGCTTTTTCATGCGTACACTCGCGTAAGGCCCGCCCTTGGTCTTCTCAATTTTGAGAATATCAAGGATGTTCTGCTCCTGCGGGCTCAATGGAGCTTCCTTACCAGACATCGTCACTGAGCCATCATCGTTGACCTTAAAAACGCCACCGCCGCGGGGCACATCTACCCCATTGGCTAATTCATATATTTTGTTTCCCATTTTTTATGATTGATTTGGAGAGTTTGCGGTATCTTATGATGCCGATAATGGAGATGAGGAGGCAGATGAAAGCCCCTGCGGAATACCAGATGCACTCCGTTTCGTGACCTTCTTTCATATTTTGATAATGATCTAATAGCTCTCCACGCTTTTTCGCCTCCCTTTCCAAATATTCAAGAGTTTTATATTCTTGGGGATCAGAGTTTCTGTTTACGTCATATAACTCTTTAATTTCCCTATCATAATCATAAATTATCTCTACTTGGAAGTAGGCGGCAATGCTGAAGGCCGCGGTGCCGCAGAGGAAGATGACAATGAGGCATAACCATGTGATTAGGCGGGAGGTGCGGGGGTAGTTGGCGAAGTCGGCGGGGTATTGGTCGAGCATCAGCTTTTCGACTTCATACTTGGGGATTCCTGCCTCTTTACCGTATTTGAGGGCGCGCTTTTTCATGCGGCGACTTGCATAGGCGCCGCCCTTGGCCTTTTCAATTCTGAAAATGTCAAGGATATTCTGCTCCTGCGGGTTCAGTGACGGGGTTTTGCCGGCAATGGTTACCGACCCGTCGTCGTTGACTTTAAAGTTAGTTATTTCACCCATTTGATATGTTTCTTATTTCTTCAAGTTTTGAATCTACGAGGTCGACGATTTTTTCAATCGGCAATTCGATTCCTAACAACGCGCGATCAATCTCTTCGAGGTGGCCATACTTGAAACGGTTGGCCTGGTCGTCTTTCCATTGCTCTTGGACCGACGATGCCATATCCTCAAACTCGAGGCGGATGCGGTAGGCTTCTTCTGCGTACTGTCTACCGGCCATAATTAACGGGATCTGGACATTAGTAATTCACGGATACGCTCACACTCGCAGGGGCAGCACTTACATCGGGGGCAGTAGGCGCCAAACAGAGCCTCGCGCTGCCTCATCTTCTCCTTGAGGCGCTCGCTGCCGCGGCCAAAGGCGGAGACCTTTGACTCGGGGTCGCGAAGCACGGGGGTGGACGATGAACTGTCGCCAATGTCAATGCCGGCAATTTCCAGCGCTTCATAGCGGCTGACTTTATCGTCGAGGGCCATGAGTCGGTCAGTGGCCTTGGGGACGTAATCGTCAGTTATGGAGTTCATCATGCCCTCGCCGCCGTTAGGCTGGGTGTAGTAGCCCACCTCGCGCTCCATCTCTTCGAGACATCTTTGGGCGCGTTCGCGGGCCTCGCGGGCGGCATGGTATTCATCCCTTGCGCGTCTCATTTCGCGCTTTTCGCCGGAGCAGGAAGGTCGGTAGCAGTGGTCGTCCTCGTCCCAGTGCTGACTGCGGCAGCATGAGTCATAGGAGCGGGCACACTGATCATAGTTAGCCTCGGCCTGCTGCTCTATGGAGCGCAATTGGGCCACAATATGCTTGGCCGACGACAAACATTCATTGATATGCCCACGGACGGCGCCTCGCAGAGAGGCGATCGAAGAGGCGCACCGCTGCAGTCCATCGGCCATGGCATGGAGCGCCTGCGAAGAAACATGAGCCTGGTTTGACATAGAGACTATCCGATACCGGTGGAGGCACCTTCGTATTTCTCCGCCAGTTCAATTCTGGGCGGCAGATACTGATTGGCCCATTGCTTGTATTTTTCGGAGAGTTCCATGATAGCTTCTTTGCGGCTGCGGAATTCATTACCGAAGTTTTCAAACTGCTGGTCAACCCAGCTCTCGGAAACGCGAGCGATGTCGCTTTCCAGGGTTTCATACAGTTCCTGCAATGCATTTGACAGGGCATTGAGTTCGCTCTGCAATTCCTTAAGCGAGCGAGATGATGCGTAAGCTCCTTCCATGGTTATAAGTTCAAATATTCACGAGTTATTTTTTCAAATTGCTGCAGGGGTCCCTCTTGAAATTCGTTGATTTGTTGACTGAGGGGCTGGATGAGGTCGCGATCCTCGGTAAATTCATCGCGATATTTATGAAACTGTGCATCCTTCCATTCCTGAGCAACGGTTTCCATTGCTGCGTCAGTTCGGCGCAGTTGCTGCATAAGATTTTCGGAGAGTTCCGAAAGCTGAGACCGGAATTTATTCAGTTCATCCGGGTGAACAATCATTCCATTAAATCCTGACATAGTGTTTATAAATTAAATGGTTATTATACTGTTTCAGTTATAAAAATCAAATTCATCCCCTGTAAGTGAAAATGCAAATTGCAGAAGAGGTCCTTCTTGAAATTCGTTGATTTGCTCACTGAGGGGCTGGAGGAAGTCCCGGTCCTCGATAAATTCGTCGCGATACTTCTGAAACTGAGCATCCCTCCATTCTTGTGCAATGGTTTCCATAGCTACATTGGTTCGGTCCAGCTGCTGCACAAGATTTTCGGAAAGTTCCGAGAGCCTACACCGAAATTGATACAGCTCATCCGGGTCAACAATCATTCCATCAAATCCTGACATAGTAGTGATGAATTAAATGTTTTTATATTATTGTCGTTATAAAAAGTATGGCGTAATTTCATCCACTATAATTGAGTTCTTAACTTCGTCTAAATAGTTATTAAACTTATTGGCATGGAGTATACAATTGTTAATAATATCTCTATTTAATTTGTTACAAAATTCAGCTTTGCCGGAAAGATCAGTAAATTTGTACTTAACGACCAGTTCCTCACACGAGCATAAAGCATCGTAGAGTTCATTAAGAACTCCAATAAACCTATTAATCTCGCCTTGTAATGCTACTATTTCTTTATACATAACTAATTTTCTATCATTATATTGGGATATCTGGCCTTGTTATTTCCGCAAACAATCTCAAAGGGCCTTCTCTTAACCCATCAAGCTGTGAACAAAATTTGGATATAAGAGTATAATCCTCGTTAAAATTCTCTCTGAGAGTATTAATGCCTTGTACACCAGATATTGTCTTTAACATCTGATCAATCTTTGAGACACTCGCCCTTACATCATTCGAGACATATTCAATCCTAAGGCGGAGTTCTTCAATGTCCTCACTCCAATAAATTTCTTGATCCATATCATTTATAAGGTTTGAATTTTACGAGTCGATTGCGAGAGTTATCCTTAATGTAGCCCAGGAAGCGAGAAGACGGACGATTGAAGACAAATAGCTTATTGGCATAGGGTTTGTCAATAATGCTATCTGAAAGTCTTTCAGACATTTGCAGGGCCACGCGGAAGTTGAACATGGGGAGGAGGGAGGACTGGCTGACGCGATTGAGGGCTTCAAGAGAGTCGGTCTGAGCGAGGACGAAAACGCCCACGGAGGAGCCGTTGCGGATAATGAAGTCCATGTCTTTGGCGGCGGCAGAAAGTTTCGGCATTGTGCCGGAGAGGTCTTTGTCGAGCGCGCGGATGGATTGGAAGTCCAGGCAGGTGACGTAGACATGCTGCTGGGGCACTGTTTCGTCGCTGCGACGGCGGTCAATTTCCTCCTTGAGAGACTTGAGGATCGATTCCACATCTTTAGTGGCGGAAGCAATGGTAAGGTCGCAAGGGGTCGAGGCGGCAAAGTCCTTAATCTTCTCATTCAGAGGATTGTCTGAGCGCATGCCGTTGAGAACCACAACCCGGGCCGTGTCGTCAGTATGGGCGGCGACGGCTGAACGCATGGAATTGAAGAGAATGCCTCGGGCAATGTCAGCTTCGCCTCCGATAACGAGCAGATTGTTAGCGTTTTCCTTAACGAGTTCAATGCTGACGTCGACATCGCTCACCTCGATAGCCTCGCCGACATAGATGGGCACGATGTAAGGGATGGGCGAAACGGACTGATGCGCCGGGTCGCGGCGACGGCTTTCGAACACCGGTAGCTCGGCAGAGCGGAACACCTTCATTGGTTCGCGTTCATAGTTGAATCCGCGCTCAAAGTCGCGAATACGGGTCAGCAGGGCGTCAAGGTCAGACTTGGAAGTGAAGAAGCCTTGCACCATTTCGTTGGCATAAGCGGCACCGGATTCGGCATTGTAGACACACTGGCCCGTGCGCAGTCGGGGCATGCCGTTGCGTGTTTCGGACGATATCAACGAGTCAAAATCATTAGGCGAGCTCTTGAAAACCACGCGATTGGCAATCAAATCGCGCGGCAGGAAAGTACTGGCCGGAAGTTTTTGGGTTGCAAGCACGAGGTTAATGCCAAACTTGCGGAACTCCTGGATGATAATGTGAATCTTGGAGTTAGCTTCCTTGGCAATGGTGTCGTTTTCAATCTCGAAGAGTTTCTGGAACTCATCAATGATGACCAGAAGTCGGGGCACCTTGATTCCGGGAGCAACACGCTTGAGGTCAACGATATTGCTGACATTATGCTCGCGACAGAGCGACATGCGGCGCGAGCCTTCCTCCACGAGTTCATTCAAGATACTCAACCCGAACTCGCGCTCGGCCTCCGGCGCAATTACTCGCGCATGAGGCAACTTCCCGAGGGCATAGGAGTTAAATTCCACGCCCGAGAAGTCGATAAGATACATTCGCAGTTCATCGGGCGAATATTTAATGGCTGCGCTGCAAATCAGGGAGTGGAGGAACACGCTCTTACCCGAGCCGGGAATACCGATGACTACGGCTGTGTTTTGGCCGCTCTCCTGTGTGATTTTCAGCGACTTGATGTTCATGTCGTTGCCCATGCCAAAGGGAACTTCGATTTGCTTGGCACTGTCAAACGACCACCATTCCGTCTGAGCCGGCAGATAATCGGAAATCGGAACCACGACATCCTCCTTCAGCTCACACTTGGCGTTTATCTCCGAAACAATCCTCTTTAAGTCGGCCTCACTGAGAGTGTCAAACTCAGTGTTACCTTCCACCACTCCGGAGGGATTTCCGGAGGCCAAGGCGCTGAGGATGTCGCCATCGCTTTCCTTGAAGTGGTATTCATTAGCCGTTTCGCAGAACTCGGCAAAGTTGAAGAACTCCGCTTCGCGTTCGGCCATGTTGTCAATATAATCCCGGGCGGTCAAGAGAACTACGTAAATTCCCACTTTCGGGCCTACGTTAGCCAATTTTCGGAGAGTCTCCAGATTCTCCATGCTCAGGCCATGAGGGAAGTCCTTGAGGATGAGCAGGATGTTGGCTTCCTTGTTTTCGTGAGTGCTGTTATAATCCTGCAGCGTGGAGCCTTTTTCCACGAGGAGATTCCGGAGGATTGTACCGGCGCGTTCCTGAAGCGACGCAATAGCATTGCGGAGATCGTCAGTGCGGGAAATGACTTTATAGAGGTCGCGGTTAAGGAGCTTGAAGGCATCGTCAATGCCGGTCATGAAGTCCGTATCGACCACGTTGGTCACGATAAGTCGTGCGGGGTTACTCTGATAGAGCTTGCCCACCACAGTATTGACAAAATCCATGGCCTTGTTTTCGGCTCCGGCATCATAAGTGACGCAGAGATTCCTGGAGCCAAGGACGGTCAAGAAGTCAATGCGTGAAATCTCAATGCCCTCAAGCGGGGGAAGCATCGTGAAATGGGTTTGACCGACGGAAACGCTTGATGTGGTGAAGCCCTGCTTAGTGTCGTTAAGTTGGCGGATTTGAGCCGTGTAATGGCTGTTAATTTTGCGAGCCACTTCATTAACAGAGCCGGTGATCATAAGAATAGCCCGACGAGAGAGCGTGCTGTTCATGCACGCCTCATTGAGGGAGTTGACAAGGACTATGAGCGAATTGAACACGCGGTTATATTCCGCGATTAAATAGTCGCGTTCGGCCTCCACCGTGGCAAACACTCGCTTATAAAGTTGCTTTCCCGCGGGAATAAGCGCTTGGATACGGGCAAGGATTTCAGAAATCTCCTCAGGTGAGTTTGCCTCCGAGCGCACCTCCGGAGCCGGTTCGGGAGCCGACTCTGCAGACCCGGACTGCATCCGCGCAATGGACTGGAGAGTGGTCTGCAAGCCGCTAAACCGATATGCTTTAAACCAGAGAGTCATTCCGTCAATGCTGATGTCAGTATCATCGGAAATGCCTACCGACGCCAAGGCCTCTAAAGTATAAGGTCCATAAGGAGAGCCGCCACGACGGATATAGAAAATCGTGTGCTCATTAAAGGTCGGAGTAATTTCGCTGAGGGGGACTTGGCGGATCTCCTCTTCTTCGTCGGCGACAGCCTGCTCCATTTCCAGGAGACTCAAGTCTAACGATTCAATCAGCTCGGGATAATCACACGCTTGCTTCCACTCATTGGAATCAGACGACAAGACGGAGACTTCGGGAGTAAGATGCATGTCGGCAATGGTTTCGAGCGAAAAGGGCCCGAAAGTTTCATCGTCAAGCATTGCGTAATATACGGTCTGTGGCATATAAATATTATAAGGTGAGGGATTTGACAATTTGTTTGGCTATGGATTTCTTAAAACCGCGAGCTTCGATAGTGGCTCTGCCCGCGCTGGCAATGACGACGTCGGCAAAGAAGATTCCGCTATTAAGATAGACCCCGCAAATGGTGTGGCGCGGAATGATGATGGTTTCATATCCGAGCGGGCGACCTTTATAATAGGTCACGTTATACGGATCAATAGCAATTGCATCCGGATATAAGACATTAGCATCGGCGGAAATGCGGCTGGCAGTGTAGATAGGCATAACGATTATCGGCTAAGGCTATTTAGGCGGATGGAATAATAAATCAGCGCAAACACTGAATAAATAAAGTAAGGCACAGCAACCATCACTGACAGCAGGCAGAACGAGAGGCACTTTAAGACGAAAGCAATTCCGGCATTGGCTGAAAACGACGTGCCGGCGAAGATATTGCTCCTCCAAGTGTTGCCAATGCCCATCATTGTCAATCCGGCAAAACCAAGCGTGCACACTCCGATAATTGCGGCCTTTCGCTTTTGCTTGCATTTAAAATACTCTGCCGTAGGGATAAAAATTCGCTCTTCCTGAAGTGGCTGCGGCTGATGATATGGTTGCGGCGCGGGAGAATATTGAGGTTGAGGTTCATATTCTTCCTCTTCCTCTTCCTGCTCGTACTCATCTTCATAGTCATATTCCTCTTCAGGCTCTTCGGCGTAATTATACGGCTGAGAAGGTTCTGCGGGGATTGATTCAACGATGACATGAGAAAGCTCCACACATTCGCGAGCGTACATCCATTGACTGTTTTCGCGACGCACAAAAGTCTCTGCTTCAATAGGAAGCATGATTAGCTCCGCATAGGAAAGCCCTCTGCGGATACTGTTATCTATCTGTACGTCATACCTCATATCTTCGCATCAAAAAACGATTATTATCTCTAAGAAAGAGATTTACATTTCGAAGATATGCTTGATAATTAGATTGTTATATGAGTAGATTCATAGAGAAAGCACAACAATTGACACGAAAGTTGCAGATGTAACAACTTTGTCACATCTTAAATTGCCGACTTTCAATAATTTTCAGTAATTTTGTCCCCAAATAAGTATCTCTTTCTTAGAGAGTTGCATGACCTATCCCCTTAAGGGAGGGCGGAGAGGGGGAGGAGGTGGTGGATGATGGCGAAGACGGTGAGGGCGGCGGCGGAGTGGATGTCGAGTTTGGCGCAGATGTTGCGGCGGTGGGTTGCGACGGTGTGGACGGAGACGCAGAGTTTGTCGGCGATTTCTTTGTTGGAGAGTCCGAGGGCAATGGATCGGATGATTTCTTTTTCGCGTTCGGTGAGGTTGTGGATTTCGGGGTCGCGGGGTTCGTCGGGAGCGGGTTCTTCGACGGTCAGAGAGGGAGAGATGGAGCGTTCGAGTTCGCGCACGGCGGGGACAAAGATGCGGTTTTCGACGTCGCAGTGGCTCATGAGGTCGGTTTCGCAGTTGATGATGTCGAAGAGGGCTGAGTTGAGGCGGTTGATGTCGGCGGCGGCTCCGTGGTAGTGGCAGATGAATATGTCTTTGAGTTCGTGGAGTTTGGTGGCGATGGGGTCGTGGGTTTTGAGGAATTTTTCGATTGAGTAATCGGGGTCACGGCGGCCCTGAAGGAGGGCTTCGACGTAGGTGAAGACGTGGGTGTTTTCGTGTTCCATGTGGTTGCGGACTTCGAGGACGTAATCGTCGAAGAATTTGAGGATTACGAGGGCCACGGCTTCGCCGGAGGAGTAGTTGAGGGCGTCGATGAGGTTGCGGTGGATTTGGGGGAGATTGTAGTCAATAAAGTAGGAGTGGGCACGCTTGAGATAGGTCATCAAGTCGGGGAGGGCCACGGGGCACAGGGGGAGTTTGCGTCCGGCAATGAGGGAGGCTACGGCGAGGAACGTGTCAGTGTCGACGCCGGCTTTTGAGCAGACTTCGGCGATGGTTTCGTCGCCAAATCCGAGGGGAATATTGAAGCGGGAGAGGGCCATGAGGAGCACCGGGGATTCGGCGATAAGGTCCCTCATCTTAATATTTGAGTGATAATGTTCAGGTTTCATGGTGCAAATTTAGCAAAAAATTCGTAAATTTGCGCCCGAATATGGAACGAAAGTTTTGGTTATTCATATTAATTGCGGTTCTGGCGTCCGTTGGGGCGTCGGCTCAGACCGCATTGGATACGTCGAGCAAGAAGAAGGAATCGGCGACGGCCGGTCAGCCGGATTGGAATGAGGCGATCACGAAAATCACGAGTTGGAACGTCAGCGAATATCTTGGCGACCGGACGCCTTGCGAGGTCGACACGCTGATGGAGAATTATTGCCAGACAGTGGCAATTCCGTCGCTGCAGTTTGGTTATGCGTCGGCCATCACGGGCAATTATGGCGCGGAGGGCGTGTCGATGCATTATTTTGATCGCTCTCAGCCGGGGCCGTTTTTCTTCAGCGATGCCTTAGCGCCTTATATTCCGACGGTTGAATCGACGCCGTTTTTCAATTCGCGAGTGCCGATGACGCTTCTGAGCTATAATTTCGGTTATGGCACCCAGCAGGCGCAGGACAGGCTGAAGGCCGTGTTTAACGGCAACATCAACCGGCGGGCGCAAGTGGGCGGCAATGCCGAGTATTTCCTATCGAAGGGCAGCTATGAGAATCAGGCCGACAAGCATTTCAATTTCGGGCTCAACGGCTCATACATGGGCGACCATTACCAGGTGCAGGCGCTTTTTAATCAGTATTATTCGCTGAACAAGGAAAACGGCGGCATCCAGAATGACCTTTACATCACGGACCCGGCGGAGATGCAAGGCGGAAATTCGAAGATTACGTCGAAGAACATCCCGGTGAATCTGCGCAATGCCCATTCGCGCGTCAATGGCCGCGAATTTTGGATGAATAATCGCTATCGGTTTGGTTTCCATCGCTTTAACGAGGAGGATTCGACGGAGACGTTTATCCCCGTGAGCCAGGTGTTCTGGACCTTTGATTTCAATGAACATCACCACCAGTTTCGCACCAAAAACGCTGAGGACCATAAGTTTTGGGCCAATAATTACTTTAACGACGGCAATACGGACGACGACGCCCGCGCCCTGACCGTGCGCAACACCGTCGGCCTGTCGCTGCTCGAGGGGTTCAACCGCTGGGCGAAGTTCGGACTGACGGCTTATGCGCAACATGAATTTAACCGCTATCGGCAGTTGCAGGCCTATGAACCGCTGGGCATCAGGCGAGTAAGCAAGGAACATTCGCTCTACATTGGCGGGCGATTGAGCAAGGAGCAGGGGTCGCTGCTGAGGTATAATGCCGATGCGCGCATAGCCATTGCGGGCCATAACATTGGCGAAGTGGAAGTGAGCGGCGAGGCGCAATTTCGCGTAAAGATTCGTCGCGACACGGCCTCGGTGCGCGCTTTTGCGGAGTTTGACAACCTGCATCCTTCATTTTTCGTCGACGAATTGGTGAGCAACCATTTCATCTGGAAAAATGACTTCTCGATGACGCGTCGGGTGCGTTTCGGCGGCGAATTGGACATCCCTCAGACCTGGACCAACCTTCGCGCCGGCATGGAGAATATCCAAAACATGATTTACTTTGGCAACGAAGCGCTGCCGATTCAGCATGGCGGCAATATTCAGGTCTTCTCGGCCACTTTGAATCAAGGCCTCCACTTCGGGATTTTCAACTGGGAGAACGCCATCACGTATCAAACGGCGAGCAATCACGACGTGATTCGCCTGCCGGCTTTGAGCATGTTTTCGAATATGTATTTGCTCTTCCGAGTGGCCACGCTGAAGGTGCAGTTCGGAGTGGATTGCAACTACATGACTTCCTATAAGGCGCAGGCGTATCAGCCGGCCACGATGACGTTCTATAATCAGGATGAAATCCGGGTGGGCAACTATCCGATGATGGACGCGTATCTGAACATGAAGCTCAGCAAGGTTCGATTCTACGTTCTTTGCAGTCACTTCAATCAAGGGCTGTTTGGCGGGTCAAATTATTTCTCGGCGGCCCACTATCCGCTGAATCCCCGCCGCTTCATGTTTGGCGTCAGCATAGATTTCGCAAACTAACCTAAAATCAAACATGACTAAGTTGAATACGCCCTCCAATATATCAGACAATGTTTATTTACAGATAAAAGATATTCTTGTTCAGGCTAAGACCAAAATGCTGTCAACTGTTAATTCGACAATGGTACAAGCATATTGGTCTGTAGGACGCTTAATTGTAGAAGCACAAGGAGGAGCGGAAAGAGCGGCATATGGTAATGAACTTTTAAAGTCAATATCATCACGCCTAACTCATGAATTCGGGAAAGGCTTTACAGAGGATAATTTGCGTCGGATGCGACAGTTTTATCTATGTTTTCCAATTTGTGGCACAGTGTGCCACAAATTAAGTTGGTCTCACATCCGTCAGTTAATAAAAATCACGGATCCGGTTGCCAGAGAATATTATGCAAAAGAGGCGGTTGCCGCCGGATGGAGCGTCAGACAACTCGAACGACAGATGGCCACTCAATATTTTGAACGACTTCTATCATCGCAACGAGATTCCCTTGATAAACCGGAAATTCCTCATAACAATTTGCCGTGTACCAAGGATGAATTTGACCCGTTAACGTTGGTTCATGACCCATATATTCTTGAATTTATAGGAGCCAAGGAGGATGTCATATGGCAAGAAAGCGACCTTGAAAGAGCCATAGTTTCTCACCTCGAAGAGTTTCTGCTTGAACTCGGCAGAGGTTTTGCCTTTATGGGCCGTCAAAAACGAATCACCATTGACGGACAGCATTTCTACCCGGATTTAGTATTTTACAATATTCTTACCCGCAACTACGTCATCATTGACCTTAAAATGAAGAGAGTTGACTATAGTGACGTAGCCCAGATGCAACTATATGTTAATTACTATAACAGAGACGTTTGTCAAGCTGACGACAATCCAACCGTAGGAATAATTCTATGCTCCGAAAAGAACGACACCATTGTAGAATACACTCTTGGAGACCGACATGATATTGGAGTTTTCTCAGCCAAATACAATCTCGTAATGCCTACAAAAGAGGAACTAAGTAGAGAGATAGAATTAACGCGTCAAAAATTTAAAATGATCAAAGAATAAAGATGAAAAATGAGTTGAGGCGGAAGCCGGGGAGCAGGGTGCTTCTTTATGTGATTCTCCTAATTGTGACCTTGGGAGTTATGTTTTCGTTGCGTCGGTGTCAGCAGTTTGAGACCGGGACGGAAAAGGTGGCGCCATCAGACACTTTGCGGGTGGCTATTCAGTATGCACCGGGGTCTTTTTACATGGATGGCGACACATTGGCCGGCGTTGATTATGAGGCACTTAAAGGCTTGGGACTACCCTACCTACTCTACCCTATCACAAACCCCGCAGAGGGGTTGAACGGGCTCAACGAGGGAAGATATGACCTTGTGATTGCCGACATGCCGCTGACGGCCGACAGCACGGCGGAGTATCTTTTTACCGAGCCTGTTTATGTGGACCGCCAGGTGTTAGTTCAGCGCTCGCCGCGGGATGTAAACTCCGTGGTTGAGCTCAAGGACAAGCGGGTGAGCGTGGCGGAAAACTCGCCCATGGCTGCGCGCCTCAAAAATCTTGCTGACGAAATAGGAGCGCCCATCACGATTGACGAGCGCCCCGAAACATCGGAAAAACTGCTTATAAACTTATCACATGCCCACGACGGAGTGGATTATGTCGTGGTGAATGAATCAGTGGCTAAGGACTTGGCGGCTGATTATCCGAACCTTGACTTCTCAGTTCCGGTGTCGCTCAATCAGTTCCAGCCCTGGATTTTGCGCAAGGGCTCAGAGGCCTTGCGCGACAGCATCAACGCCCGGTTGCGTTGAGATAGGCTGCGCGGGCCGTCTGGAAGTCGCCATAGGCCGTGGAGTATTGGTCGTGGGCCTGGCGGGCTAAGGCTTCGGCCTCGAGGAGGTCAGTGACGGTCGACGTGCCGGCCTCATAGTAGGCACGATTGAGGCGGAGATTTTCCTCGGCTTGGCCGATGGCTTCGGCGGCGAGCTCCATTTTGCGGTGGGAGGCTGTGAGTTCGTCCCATTTATTCTGCATGTTGATCTGGAGCATCTGGCCGAGGTCTTCGCGCTCGGATTTGGCGTTTTCGAGTTCAAGATTCTTGCGCTTGATGGCGTGGGAGCCACCCCACCATTCGGTAATGGGGATGTTGACCACGAGCTGGAGTGCTCCGAAGTTGTGGCCCTGTTCGAGGACGTTGTGGTAATACCATCCGGCGCCACCGAGCACTTGCGGCAGGTTCTTGCCCACCTCCATTTTCTTCTCTAATTTCTTGGCCTTGACCTGGGCGTCGAGGAGCTGATAATCAATCGTTTGGTCAAGAGCCTCGGCGGGATTCACGCGGAGGTCCATGGGATATTCCGGCACGGCTTCGGGCACGGGGGCAGAGATGTTGATGGGTCGGTCAAAGTCTTCGCCGATATATTGGGAAAGGACCATGCGGCAGAGTTGGATGCCATTATTGAGGTCTACCATGTCGGCCTCATAGCCGTTGCGCTTGAGCTGAACCTTGAGGAGGTCGTTTTTCATGGCCACTCCGGCGTCGACGGCCACTTGCATCTGGCGGTCGAGAGTGTCGAGGGTGGCGATAACTGACTGGAGGGTGCGGCGGGTGTCTTGCAGAGTGGCAAGTTTCCAGTAGTATTGTTCAGTGGTCAGTCGGACCTCGCGCTCGGTTTGGGCGCGCTGGAGCTCACCAACGGCCTCGCCTACCTTGGCCAACTGATTGCCGTTGACAATCTGTCCGCCCATGAAGATGGGTTGCAGGGCTTGCACTCCGGCCACTACGCCATGCTTGACGAGCTCGATGTTGAGCATGTCCAAGGCGTTATACTGAAACACGTAGTTGTGCGAGCGGAATCCGAAACCGGTGGCAGAAATCTGAGGGAAATACTTGGTGAAGGCTTCCTTGCGGGTTTCCTTGGCCATGGCGGCGGAATTGTCGGCGCGGCGAATGGCGGCGTTGTTTTTGACGGCAAGGTCAATGCATTGCTCGAGGCTGAGAATGGTGTCAGCGGGCTCGGCGGTTTGGGCGGAAGCACTGAATGCTGCGCCCAAGGCCATGATGGCGATATATATTTTTTTCATAACTTTCCGAGATTAAATCATGTGTGTTTCAAGGGGTTCGTCGAGGGGAGAGTTGGCGCCTTTTTGGCGAGCTTTCATCTTCCAGTAAGCCACGGGGATGGTGGTCAGGATGAAGATCATGGTGATAGGCGTGCCGTAGAAGATCACTACGCCCATGGGTTGCCAGAGGGCCGACCCGCCGATGACCATCGGGACGACGCCCATAGTGGCGGCGGCAGAGGTCAGGAAGATGGGGCGCATTCGGCGCTGCGAGGCGTGGAAAATGGCGTCTTTGAGGGTTTCGCCCTGGTTGCGGAGCTCTTCGGCATAGTCAAGGAGCACGATGGCGTTGCGGACCAAGATACCCATCAGAGAGACAATGCCTAAGACGCAGGTCAGGGAGATATTGGTGCCCTGAATCAGCATGCCGATGCCGGCGCCGGGAATACAGAGAAGCAGGGAGAGCACCATTAGCACGGCGGTGTTGATCTGCGCGTAGTGGAACAGGATGATGAAGAAGATGATGACCACGGCAATTACCAGTGCGCTCATGATCTGAGGCAGAATGGTCATGGAGTTGTCCCAGTCGCCGCCGCGGGTAATGGTCACTCCGTCAGGGATATCCATGGTGTTGATCGCGTCCATGACTGCTTCGGTGCGGTCAATGACGTTGACGTTACGCTGCACTTCGGCCATGAT
>CAZLMV010000011.1:0-5979 GCA_964560625.1 uncultured Bacteroides sp.
CGGACATTATCAGCAGACACAGGCCCGTGGTGGCGCGAAAGCGTTCATGAAAAAATGCCGACATGATCAGCGCCACCATCACCGGAAAGACGAAAAGCAGCGTCGAAGCAATGCCGGAATTCATGTAATTGTATGCCTCAAAGAGAGTTAGCGAGGACACACCCATCAGCGCACCCAAGCAAGCCAACGGCCCCAATTCACGGCGACTCACACGAAGCGAATAGCCCCGACGAAAAACCATCAGGGCCAGTATCGGCAAACTCAGGACGTAGCGAAACAGCAGTACGGTCGTGGCATTCATGCCCTGCTCATAAAGCGGAATAGCAAACGCCGGATTCGTCCCATAACTCGCCGCCGCCAACGCCGCCAAAACATACCCTCTAACCTTCATACCCTGGGAAGAAGGTTAGTTGGTGGGGGTGTAGGAGGTGAGGTAGGTCCAGTTGTCGGGGGATTGGGGGGCGGTGGGGAGGCGGTGGAAGGTGCCGGAGTGGTTGTTGTATTTTTCGGTTTCGGCGAAGTGGCAGATGCCGATGCCGCAGTCGAGGACGGAGCATTTGCTTTTGGGGACGGCGTAGAAGTGGACGGTGTCGCCGCACACGACGGCGCGCCAGGGCTGCGAGTTGGTCGACGAGGGGGCCAGGCGCATCATATCCAAGGCTTCACCAAAGCGGCCGGAGGGGTCGTAGGGGGTCTTGAAATCTTCGCTGAAGAAGAGTTGTTCAAAGGGCTTGCGGTTTTTGCTGCCCACGGCTAAACGGGTCATCTTTTCGAGGAATCCGGCCTTGGCGCCTACGCCCACGGGGCAAATGATCTTCAGCTCCTGACCATCGGGCCAGGACTGCCCGCGTTCAAAGTCAGTGCCCTTGAAAGTGGCGGCAATCCAGCAGGCACCGAGGCCCATTTGCCAGGCCTTGAGCACCACTTGCTCAAATTTGAATCCGGCGGAGAGTTCGGAATCTTGGCCCTCGGCAATGCCTAAGAGGAAATAATCCGTGGCACCGCGGATAACGCCGTAAGTGCTTGGTTTAAAGTCTCCTTTGAGGTCAAACGTCTGCAAGCGGATGCTGACGCTGCCGCCAAAGGGTGAAGTGGCCGCATCGGCCGTGGCGAGGAGCTGTTCGCGCTGTTCTTTGGTCAGTCCCTTACCATCAAAAGAGCGCATGGAGCGCCGCTCTTTCATTGCTTCAATAATATTCATAGTCAATCGTTAGGTTTTTTGAGGTATAACGCAATCCCGAAAAGGATTGTTCACGGAAAGAATCAAGGCTGCGGCGCGTGAAGCGACACAGCCTTGATGATTAATCTCAGATGAGGAAGGGGATTAGATGATCACCTTTTTGCCCTGGGAGTTGATGTAGACACCATGGCGCGGGTTGGTCACGGGGCGACCCCACATGTCGAAGAGTTCAGCCTTGGCAGGAGCCTTCGTGGCGGTTTGGATGCCGCTTTCGTGGTTGAGGAGGCTGGTGATGTCGGTGAAGCGGAACTTGCAGCCGGCGTCAGAATTATTCGTGCCGCCGCCCCAGTTGAGCACCTTGTAGTTGTTAGACGACTGGCCCTGGTTGAGCTGCACGGCGTCGCTGACAATCATGTAGTTGCCGGTGCCTTGAGCGGGCTTGATTTCCCAGCCCTTTTCGGGTTCTTCGGCCACGAGGGCGATCTCGTTAGAGGAGGCCAGAGTGGTGGGCGAAACATATTCGCCGGTGAGCTGGTTGATGATGTTCATGCGGCCATCGGTGCGTTCCTCGAGGCGCCAAGTTGCCGTGGGGGTATAGTGGGCGGGCTTGCTGCCAATGAGGGTGGAAATGTTGATGGTCAGGTAGAGGTTTTCGCGGTTGGGGGTGTAGATGGTAAACCAGCGGGGATCCTCGGCGGTGGAGGCTAAGGGAGTGTCAGAGTGCTTGGGCACGGTGATGTCGCTGGTCTGCTCCGCGGGGTCATAGAGCACTTCCTTGAGGCTGAACTGACAGCCGGCGTCGGAGATGTTGTTGCCGTCGCCCCAGTTGATCAGACACCAGTTGCGGGCGGTCTGAGCCTGGTTGATCTGCACGCTCATATCTTCGGTGTGGAGAATCATGCAGCCTTCGTCGGCACCGGCTTCGAGCACCCAGCCATTTTCGGGTTTTTCGGCGGTGACTTTCAGGTCGGCGGTGTTGCCAACGTTGTCGGGGTTGATGTAGTAGCCATTGCCGCGGTTGATGATGTGGTAGGTGCCGCGACCGGCGTCTTCAAACTTCCATTGCGAGTTGGCAGAGAAGTAGATATCGTCGGCGGTATTAGAGCCCACAAGCTTGCCCTCGGCGTCAATAAACATGGAGCGGTTATTGCGCAGGGGGGTGTAGATGTTATACCAGTATGAGGCGGTTTCGTCAGAGACTTTCGGCATAATCTTGGGCAGGATCGGGCCGTTGGGGTTGGCCTTGGCGTCCTTGAGGATGTCCTTCATCATGGCGAGTTCTTCGGGGTGAGAATCGGCAAGGTTGGTGGTTTCGCCAAGGTCGTTGATCATGTCATAAAGCTGCTCGTAGGGGCGGTTACCGTTTTCAATGGAGATACCCCAGTTGGTGGCCTGGACGCCGCTGCTGGTGGGGAGATATTTCCATTCGGCGGTGCGGACGCTCAGGGTGCGGGTGTGGTTGAGCTCGGACACCCAGGGGCGGTGTTCCATGGATTCGCCAAGGAACTGGGCCAGCATGTCGCCGGAGTCCATAGCGCCGCCAGCGGGCACTTCGCCGTCGATGAGGGCGCAGAAGGAGCCGATGAGGTCAATGTGGCTCAGCAGCGTGTGGTTAGGCTCAGTGGCGGCTTGAACGCGCTCGGGCCAGCGAACGATGAAGGGAACCATAGTGCCGCCTTCATAGCCGGAGTATTTGTAGCTGCGATAGGGGCCGGAGGGAGAGTGGCCGTTGAGCAGGGCTTCGGCCTGGTCGTCATAGCCGTCGTCAAGGATGGGGCCGTTATCGCTGGAGAGGATAATCAGGGTGTTGTCGGCGATGCCGGCTTCTTCCAAGGCCTTCATCACTTCGCCTACGGTCCAGTCAAACTGGGCGATAGCGTCGCCGCGATAACCCATGGGGTTTTTACCGCGGAAACGTTCGTGGGGCCAGCGAGGCACGTGAACGTCGTTAGTGCAGAGATAGAGGAAGAAGGGTTCGTCCTTGTGTTGTTTGATGAATTTCACGGAGTGGTCCACGATGGAGTCGGCGATGTTTTCGTCCTTCCAGAGGGCCTTGCCGCCGCCTTTCATGAAGCCGATGCGGGAGATGCCGTCGACGATGGAGTTGTTGTGTCCGTGGGTCCAGTTGACTTTGAGTTTGTCGCGGTCAGAGACGCCCGTGGGCTCGCCCTCGAAGTTAGAGGCATAGCTTACGTAGATGGGGGCGGTGGGGTCATAGTTGGCCACGGTGTCTTGCTCGAGGTAGACGCAGGGCACGCGGTCAGCCGTAGCAGCCTGAATGTAGTGGTAATCAAAGCCGAGGTCGCGGGGGGTGCAGGTCAGCTTGCCGTTCCAGTCCTGCTGGCCGGTCACGGGGCCGAGGCCGAGGTGCCATTTACCGATGGCGCCGGTGTAATAGCCGGCGTTATGGAAGAGGTCGGCCATGGTAAACTGCTCGGGCTTGATGATGGTGGCGGCGTTGCCCTGGGCAACGTCGGTGCCGCTGCGGCGCCAGGCATATTCGCCCGTCAGGATAGAGTAGCGCGACGGGGTCGAAGTGGCGGCCGTGGCGTGGCAGTTGGTAAACTGAATGCCCTCAGAGGCAAGGCGATCCACATTAGGAGTTTCTACATTTTTTGCGCCGTAACATTGCAAGTCGCCATAGCCGAGGTCGTCGGCCAAAAGCAAGATGACGTTAGGCCTGCTGCGGTCAGGCGTCGGAGTTTCTTCCGTGGTCTGGGCAGTCGCAGCCGCGGTCCCGGCTATCAAGGCAGACAGGCAGGAAAACGCAAAGGGAACATGCTCTTTTCTCATTGTGATAATGTTATTTATGGTATTATTATTCGAGTGATGACGTTGACCGTTGATGCTCAACAACCATGCAAAGATAACAACAATTTCTCAAATATCCTAACATCTGTGCATATTTTTTCACATTCCTGCCTATTTTGTCGACAAAAATGCTTAACTTTGCAGTGGCCGCGGCCCTTTTGCGCCCGCTTCCCTACCCTATGATTTCCGAACCGGACACCGACTCGCTCTTTGCGCCCGATTCTGCCGCCGATTCCGCCGCGGAATCCTCGGCCTGGGCCGACCTGCGGCTCATCCATGAGTCGGAGCGCGGGTTCTGTCTGGTCTATTCGGGTCTTTACGGCGGACGTCGAGTGGCCGTCAAAGCCCTCAAGCCGCAATTTCGCGCCGACGAGGTCTATCGCCGCATCCTCCGCAAGGAATTTGCCATCACCTCGGCGCTGAATCACCCCAACATTGCCGCCGCGTTGGCCTTGGAGGAGGTGCCCGAATTGGGCGAGGCCATAGTCTTGGAGTTCGTCGACGGGCAGACCCTTGGCGAGTTCTTGGAGCAGACGCCTGAGCCTGACAGTCAGCATATTGAGGAGATAATGGGCCAGCTCTGCGACGCCGTCAGCTACATGCACTCGCGCCAGACCATCCACTGCGACCTCAAACCCTCCAACATCCTCATCACCGCCGACGGGGCCTACGTCAAACTCATCGACTTGGGCATGAGCCGCGGCAGCGGATTCGAAAAACTCGATTTCCCCGGAGGCACGGCCGGATTTACCGCCCCAGAAAACCTCTCCACCGACGCCCGACCGACCCCGGCAGTCGACGTCTACTCCTTAGGCAAAATCCTCCAACTCATGGACCCGCGCGGCCACTTCCGCGCCGTCTGGACCCGATGCCTTGACCCGAACCCCACCGCTCGCCCCCAGACGCCCAAAGAGCTACTCACCCTGCTCCGACAGCACCGCCCCCGCCGCCGCAAGCGCCTAATCCCGGCAATTTTCGCCCTCGCCGCCCTCACCGCCCTCGCCGCAATTTTTTGGCCGAAGACCCAAGAACCAATCCCGGCGCCCAAAGCCCCCGAATCCCCAGAATCCCCCGAAATAGCTAATATAGCTAAGATAGCTAATGAAGCTAATGTAGCTAAAGAAGCTATAATAGCTAAAGAAGCTATAATAGCTACTGAACCCGCCGCTGAGCCGTCGCCGGCCCCGGAGCCGACCATTTCCATTGAGGAAAAATTCAATCAAGTAGTCGGTGCCCGATTCAAAGAGCATTTAGAGCTGATTGACACCATGACCACCCCGCAATCCTACGCCCGCCAGGCCTCAAACCAGTGGCGACATCTTGCCTACGACGACATGCGCCAATGGCTTGAGCAGACCGACGCGCCCAATATTGAAGAAACATTGGCTGACTTTACTCGTTTCATTGACTTTTACGCCTCTTTTTCTTTTCGCCGCGACCTGGAAGCGTCACACCGCTCCAAGGCCCTCTCCCGGCACCCGGAACTGCAATAACACACTTTAGGGATGACACCCGCAGATGCCATCCCCAAATGATTAAACCATATTGTCAAATTAATTCAGGCGCACTTCGCGACAAACGCTTTCCAATCCACCATTGTCAAAGTCCATTTTGTCTTCCCGAATGACGACATATCCGGGAGTGCTGGATTTAGTAACTCGATTGTTACGTCCATTATCGGAAAACATTGAGATTGGCTCCAATGACTCATTCCAGCCATTACGGAAACCATAAACCAAATAAGCTTCCCAATTAGACATGCAAACCGGGACCACACCGAGAAAATCCCTACCGGAATCATCAAGTTTGCCAACATTGTATAGGTCTACCCCATATATGGCAGTCCATGTTTGGCCATCTAATCTCGGATTATCGCTGCACAACACGAACTCCACTGGTTCATAATCATCCGTACCCTCGCCTTCAATCCAGAGATGATCCTCTTGGCCATCTCCGTCAAAATCACCTGAAATCACAGTCTTATCATT
>CAZLMV010000011.1:6079-23521 GCA_964560625.1 uncultured Bacteroides sp.
GATGATCCTCTTGGCCATCTCCGTCAAAATCACCTGAAATCACAGTCTTATCATTCAAAGTGGCAGCTTGTTCTTCTTCAGGTGAGTATACGCCAATCAATTCATGCTCTTCGCCATCATCATCAGTTACAACTAAAATGTAATCTTTGATGCGCTTGATATTGAATATCTCCTTAAAGCCAGACTCCCTCATGTTCTTTAAAATATTTTGCTCAAATTCTTCTCTTTCACTTGGGCTCAAAAGGTCATCTTTTAATTTTATCTCAATAGAGTTTTTATCAATTTTAACAACAATCTTCTCTTTAGTTGCATACCATTTTCCGGTATACCTCATTTCACCAATGGTCCCAATAACCGGAGCAAAAGAAGTGTATGACACTTTAGCGGTCATAATATGGTCCTCCAAAGAAAAACTATAAGTTATGTTAGTACTAATATCGTCATCAAAGGAGGTACACATCCATTCTCCGGCAAGTTTCTTTTCGATCTCTGCATTGCCGCTCTCGCAGCTCACCATAGCAACAGCCATGAAAATCGCAACAATGATTGTCAAATATTTATTCATAACGATAAGAATCTTTTTTGAAATTTCTTGATTACTTCTTGTCTTATTAATAGTCAAGGAAGGAGTGGACGTAGCCCACGGCACCGATGGTGATCAGATGGGTGCGGCCATGATAGCGAGTTGAGGTCCAGGAGACTATGCCCAAGGAATGATACTTGGCATCTCTAAGGGCGCGCCTTGACGACTTGTCGAGGTGGTAGTTGTCCATCTTGGCCTCTTGGACCACCTCGTTGATAGCCTCCCGATGCTCCTGCTCCGAAGGGTTGAAATGAATCAATCCCCACAGGGCGCCAATAACCACCACTAAGGTGATAATACACCCGGGCCAATAAATATCTTCATCCTCCGACTTCTTTCCGTCAGAGCCTTTCTTTTCACTGTTTTCTTCCATAATTATGCAAAAATTTTATAGTTGTAGACTTTATAGTGAATATAAATCGAATAACCGTCAGAGGCCTCAGTTACCATCAGCTTGACATACATCATGCTGCCGCTTACTCCGATTCGGATCAGATAGCCGCCATTGTCAACAACCGGGGCCGTTTCGGCGAAATTATTATACTCCTTGGTTTTCACTTGCTCCACATCAGTCACTCGGCCAACATAAGCAATCTCCGGCGCCCTTGTAAGAGTGCTGAAAATCGACTTCACGGTCAAGGTCGAAGCCGTAGTCCGCGAAATCACCAACAGATTGCTTTTCTTGACCGTAACCAACTCCGATTCGCCCGGCTCGAGGTATGCGAATCCCTCGGCAACCACCGTATCAGGTTCGCCGAGACATCCCGTGAGCCCCATGAGGCAAATAACCACCCCACAAATCAACAAAACTACTCTCTTCATAAATTAATTAGCAAGATGCACAAAAATATCGGGAAGGGTGTTGGAAAACCGGAACACCCTTCCCTACATTTTAGTAGGATAAATTAGTTGATGCGAGTATAATGGTATTCAGTGTCTTCGTCGTCGTAGCCAGTGAAGGAGTCGTCGTTGATGCTGCCGCGGATGTAAATGCCTTCTTCAAATCCGAGTTCTTTTAGACCTTGAATGAATTCCTGTTCCATATCTTTGCGGTCGCTGCTGTCGAGCATGTAGTTAAAAGAAAATTCAATGGAGTTTTTGTCAATCTTATTGACAATTTTCTTTTTCGTTGCATACCAAGTACCTTCATAGGTAATTATGCAAAGACTTTCGTTGATAGGATAGCCTAAACGCATGTCCAGTCTGGTCGTAAACTTATGGTCAGGCAGGGAATACTCCTCCACGGCGTATACCTCGGTGGGAATACCATCTTCGATTTCGGAATAGGTAAACTGCCAGGTGCCTTCGAGTTTCTTTTCGGTGTCGGAATCTGCGCTGTCGCAGGCCACCATGGTGACGGCCGCGAAGAGCACGGCCATCACCATCATGATCTTGTTTGTTACTTTTTTCATTATGTTTATTGGGTTTGATTGATTTTCAGCCGGTTGTTGGGTTTTATGCAGGGGATGATTCCAGCATTGCTTTGCGCATGTAATGAAAGGGGTATGCATAGCTCAAAGAGGCGAGAACCACAAAAAGTATGCAGGTAAACCATCCGGCTCCATGGAAACCAAGCAAAGGAAGCATCATCGCAGCAACTGCAATGAAAACCGCAGAAAGGATTATACCGACGAAAATAAAGTATTTGCCAAATAATTTGACTTTAGCATCGCCTGCTTTGATACAACGGACAGCAATCAATATACCGCAAACAAATACAATCAGAGAAATAATTTCTTCAATTACTTCCAACGCATCAACCGAAATAAAAGCTCCTATAAGATCAACAACCGCAGATGCGACAATCGCATAAAGAAAGTAGCTGACTCTTTGAGAGAGTACGACGTCATTGACTGACATTTCCAGGGTTGCCAATAGCCCATACCAGGGATATAGAGCAATCAGGCCGAAAACTCCGGCAGCGGTAAGCGTCCAAGGTGCGAAATCTTCGCCATAGCAGATCTTTACACTGGCTCCGACGGTTGCAAAACCAAAGGTCAGCAAAGAGAGCACGAAGAACATCACCACGAAAGGCTTCGGGTCTTCTCTGTAATGAAAAGATAGTTTTTCCATTGTTAAAATTTTAGTTTATTATTGAGATTAATTTGTTAGTATTCAGGGTCATTTCCGGGGGATGGATGTCATGTCTGTACGGACGCATCGGCGGGGAAAGGCGGGGCAAAGTTAGGGATATTTTTTGGGGGAATTGAGGAAGATTTAGTTCATCTTGGTTCATATTAACTTTTGTTAACATACGTTAACATATAGATATTTGCCGCCTTAATAGTATAACGTAACTTTGCGCATATTTTCGAGCACTTAAGCCCTTATGAATATTGATCAGAATAAATTAAATCTCTTGAAACAGGCCGTTGAATTGTCGTTCGGGCGCACTCCGGCGTCGCCCTACGACTTTGACAGCCTCTCGATTCAAATTCAGACAGCAACAAATGAAAAACTCAGCATCTCGACGCTGAAACGATTTTGGGGCTATGTGAACTCGTCGCATACCCCTACGTATACAACCCTCTCGGTCTTAGCACGTTATGCGGGTTGCCGCGACTGGAATTCCTTCTGTGCGCAGCATCCCGACGAGGAAGATTCCGGATTTTCCAACATCGGCATCGTCAATGCGACCGACGTGGCCCTCGAGGCCGTGATTCGCGTTGAGTGGGCCCAGAATAAGTCGTGCACCATCCGCAAGGTGGGCCAGCCGAATAAGTTTGAAGTGGTCGAAGCTCAGAACATCAAACTCAACAAGGCCGACACCTTGACGGTCGATACCCTCTCCGTGGGCGAGAAATTCTTCGCCAAAGATTGCTGTCGCGCCGCCGTGAGCCTCGGAAATTACATTGGCGCACGCCGCGAGGGGGTCTGCGCCATCCATTTCATTGACGACAACGAGACCCCCGCGGAAAAGTCCTGAAAATCAAAGCAATTCAGCCAAGGAGGCGATCTGCGAGGGATGAGTCTGCGCATCCTCGTCGGCCGTCCAGCCTTTGCCCTTAATCCATGCCGTCCGGCAGCCTATGGACTCGGCCGGGAGGATGTCTTTCTTAAGGCTGTCGCCCACCACTAAGACCTCTTCGGAGGGTAAACCGAGCGCGTCGACGCCCAATTGGAAGATGGCGGGGTCAGGCTTGCGCACGCCCACGACGGCGCTCTCAATGATCTTGGGAAAGTAGCGGAGCAGGTCAAAATCAGCCAACACCGACGACACGTTTCCATAAAAATTGCTGACCAACACCATCGGATATTTCGCCGACAGCGCGTCTAAAACCGGGCGCGCCTCTTCGATGCATTCCCGCGCGGCGGCGTAGCAATACTGCGCAACGGCCTCGCAGCGCTCCGGGGTGTAGAGGTCCAAAAACTCGAGCTCAATTTTCACTTTTTTGCGCAGCAGGGTCAGGAAATTATCCCCGGGCGCAATGATCGGGCTCTTGGCCAAGGCGCGCTCGGTGTGGACGTAAGCCTCGCGAAATTGCTCATATGTGGCGGGCACTTCGGCGCGTTGCCAGCCCTGCCAAAGCACTTCGCTCCAGTGCACTCCGCGGCTATCTAAAGTGCCGCCATAGTCGAAAATTATTCCTTTAATCTTGCTCCAGTTCATGGGTAATCTGCTTGCAAATAGATTCGTGGCGCCACATCATGTAGGCCATAATTCCGTTAAACACAGTCAGTTCGGCGGCAAAGTAGAGCCACGGCATCTGCAGGAAAAGCGAGATGAACAGCGTGATTGACCGCCAGTTGAACGACAGGATATTCGTATACTTCATCAGCGGCAGCGACAGGGCGCGAAATTGGTCACGGAGCTCCTGCGGCACGTTGCCGTCGGGATATTTTGCGCGGATGGCGGCGCGCATGCGCTGCATGGCGGGAGTGCGCCCCTCCTGGCCGGAGGTATAGTTGAGGTAAAACCACTGAATCAGCAAGTTAACCGGTCCGGCGCCCTCGCGGCGGCTCTGCTCAAACTTCTCGCGCAGGGCCTCGGAGCTGTCGAGCTCGCTCTTGCCATTTACGCAAAGCAGATGCAGCTGGCGGTAATAATCGGCCATGGAGGCCTGAGTGGCATGACAGGCGCCGGCGGCCACGGCCATCACCCACACAAGCCACGTGTGCTCGCTGAAAAAGTCGGAAGTTGCGTTGACTCTCAGGCAGATGCAGACATAAATGGCAATGAACCAAAAGTCGCCCGCCATGCCGTCGAGGATGCGCCCAAGGCGGGAATATTGCTTGGTCATGCGCGCCAACTGGCCGTCGGCCGAGTCAAAGGCGTCGGCCAAAATCAGCAGCAACATACCGCAAATATTGACCCAGATATTGGTCGGGTAAAAGCAAAGCCCGGCGCCAATGCCGATGAAAATCGAGGCAATGGTGATGGCGTTGGAAGTGATATGCAGTTCGCGGGCCACGCAGGCGAAAAAATAGCCTAAGCGGCGATAGAAATAGAGGTCGATATGTTCCTCCGTATCAGGGCTTTTCAGCGTTGATTCAAACTCTTCTTTGCTATATTTCATAATAATTCTGAGATTGCTTTCCCGGCCTCGTCGCGACAGGGCGAAAAGCTGGGCCAGTCGTTGAAATCGATAATCTTAATGGAGCCGTCGGGGCTGACTACGGCGTCGCCGCCATAGACCGGCACATTGACCGCCCGTGAGGCCTCCGAGCAGATGCGTCGCAGCTCCTCGAGGTCAAAAGGCAAGCCGGCGCTTTGGCCGTTAACTTCCTCATAACCAAACTTTGAGTGGCCGCGCTCTAAGGGGTAGAACCAATAGAAAAAGTCCGTGCCCTCCACTCCGTAAAACTTAATCAAGTCGCCGGTTAGGTGCTCGCAAATCACTGCGCGGATGATTCCTCTTCGGCCCATATCAGCCAAAGCATCAGCCACTTCGCTTGCGGTCTGACAAAAACAGACATCGGCCTTCTGCATGGTCTGGCCGTCGGCACGCTTGACCCAGCAGGGGAGCGGCACATCCTCGGGCACGGCCTCGGACGTTGCCAAAATCAGCGAGCGCGGAGACGCAACGCCGGCCTGCTGAAAGCGGCGAATCAGCGGCTCGCGGGAGCAATTCTTCACTCCCTCCGCGGGGTTAATCACCCTCACGCCCCGCTTTTCCATCGCCTCGAGGGCCGAAACAGCCCGCGCCGAGCGACACATCTGAACGACGGCATCAACCGCCTCAGTGCCAACGATTTGACGCTCTAAAACGACCTCCACCTCATGGCCGCGTTGACGCAAATTCTTAACCACTTCGGCCAAAATCTTCGCGTCATTATCAACCAAGTTGGGCGAAAACTCCTCGCCCCTGGAAACCGCTAAAATCTTCATCTCAGCAACTCCTTAGCGCGTTGAATATCAGAAAGATGGTCCACGTCTATCACTTTGCCGAAGGGGAAGGCCTCGAGTCGCAGCCCCGCGGAAATCAGGGCGCGCTGATAATTGCGCATGCGGCTCACTCCCTCCTCTAAGCAGCGGGTCAACACGTCTATTCCCTTGGGAGTCAGTCCGTAAATCCCGGCGGAGATATACTTTGACCCGGGATAATCCGAGTCCTTGAATCCTAAAATCTGCATGTCTGCAGGGTTAACGTCCACATACAGAGGCTTTTCGTCCTCAATATAGTCCGTCACACCCATCAGTCCGTCCAAGCCATCAGCGGCCTCAAAAGCCTCCACATAGGCGCGAAAATCCTCGGGGCGGAAGATGGTGTCGACCGTGGTCAGCACAAACTTTTGCGCCGACTCCGGAAAAACCCTGCTGACCTCATAAAAAGAGTGCATGGACGAAGGAGTGGACTTCACCACAATCTGAAACGGCACGGGCAACTGCAGCGACTCCAAGTACTCGCGCACCTCAGTCATCTGCTCATTGACGATGACCGACAGCGACTCGCCGCCGCAGTCTATCATGATGTCAATCAGACGCTTAATCATGGGCCGACCATCCAAGTCGACCAACGGCTTCGGGACGCTCAGCCCCTCGCCTACCAATCGCGAACCTTCGCCCGCTGCAATTATTGCATAGTGCATATGAACTAAAAATTTTAGGAATTCAACTGCAAAGTTACGAAATTTATCTCAAACCCGTGCATATACCTTATAAAAAATAGTCCGAAAAATTTGGGAAAAGCAAAGATTTTCCCTAAATTTGCGGGGTAAACCAATCAGCTAATTCATGAATCGATATATTGAATTATTACTTAAATGGCTAATATTCTTGCTCTTACCGCTTGGCGCCATAGCCGCCGAGCCCCCGGCAGAAAGTCATAAACTGACCGGCCAGGTCACGGATAATCACGGCGAACCGCTCCCGGGGGTGGTCGTGAAGGTCAAATCTACGCCCTATGGCACGTCGACCGACGTCGATGGCCGCTACGAATTGACCGGCAAATTTCGCGTCGGCGCGAAGATTGAATTCACATGCGTCGGGATGAAGCCTTTGACCTTCACTTTTGAGGGTCAGAAGGTCCAGGTCGCCGCCATGGAGTCAGACGATAACGTGCTGAATGAATTGATAGTAACGGCCGAGCCTAACATCAACGCCCTCGACATCCGCGCCCGCTCCGGAGTGGTCCAGACCGTCGACATGAAGCGCCTGACCGAAAAGCCGATGATGGACATGTCATTGGCGCTGCAAGGCTCCGTGCCCGGCCTAATCGTCACTAACACAGGCGCTTTAGGCTCCAAACCGACCATCCGCATCCGCGGCAACCAGAGCCTCCGCAGCGGCGACGCGGCCAATGAGCCCCTCTACGTGCTCGACGGCAAAGTAATCTCCTCCGACGCCTTTTCGGCCCTTAACCCGCAAGACATCAAGGAGATAAAGGTGCTGAAAGACGCCGCCGCATGTGCCCTCTACGGCATCAAAGCCGCCAACGGCGTAATCGAAATCACCTCGCAGCGCGGCTCCCATTTCGGCTCGGTCGACATCACCTACTCCCTCAACATGGGCGTGACCTTCAAAGGGCGCCGCGGCGTCCGCGTGATGAAAAGCGCCGAAAAACTCGAGTTGGAGCGACTGATGAAAAATGAAGCCTCCCCGGGCTATCGCTACTCCGAGGAATACATCACCAAGACCAACCCCAACGCGCCTAACCTGCCGCAACTCATTGCTGCCGGGGCTTTTAAGCTCGACTCCCTGAGAGCCATTAACACCGACTGGTTTGACTATCTGATGCGCAATTCCCTCTATCAGAGCCATAATCTCTCGCTGCGCGGCGGCAACGAGCAGACCTCCTACTTCGTCAGCGGCAACATCTCCAGCCAGGGAGGCCAAATCAAGGGCAACAACACCCTGCGCGGCAACATGCGCTTGGGAATCGACCAAACCATAGGCCGCATCGGCTATTTCACCGTCAGCATGGATGGCAGCTACTCCAAGGTCAACACCCCCATCGGCACCTCCTTCACCCCCGCCTCGCTGATCTATAACCTAAACCCCTATGAAACGCCTGACCAAGGCAAGCTCTGGAGCTACCCGAACCGCACTTATAAGGACCTGATGAACCAATATCAGGCTCATTCAAGCGACAAACGCGGCGGCGCCTCCGCCTCGCTGACCCTGCGCCCTGTGGAAGGCTTGGAGATTGCCGGAGTTGCCGGATTGGATTATATGCTGACCGAGGGGCAGCAGTTCACTCCCGCTTCCTCTTATTCCGAGCAGCAAAGCGGATTCTCGCCCGCCGAACTTGGCCAGCTCAGCGAGTACAAAAACACCCTTATGAACTTCAGCTATAACGTCCGCGCCATCTATAATAAGATGTTTGCCGAAAAGCATGACGTCACCTTCTCCATAAACCATGACTATTACCTCACCAACACTGACAATCAGTCAATTACCGGCTATGGCGTAGGCGATCATCCCTCCTCGGCCCTCATCAACCAGAGCCTCACCGGCTCGCGCAAGGTCTCCATCTCCACCCTCAAGGAGAAAGTGGCCCAGTTGGGTGTCGGCGCCGTGGCCGGTTACACGTATGACCACACCTACGACCTCTTTGCCACTTATAAGCTCGACGCCTCGTCCGTGCTCCCGGCCGACAAGCGCTGGAACTCCGCCTGGGCCGTCGGCTTGGGTTGGACGCCCACCTCTTATAAGTTCCTGTATAACAATCCTATCCTCTCGCGCCTCAACCTCAAGGGAAGCTACGGCCGCACGGCCTCGCTGGCCGGAGTGAGCGCCGCGCAAACCATCGGCACCTTCGCCTATGCCGAGGATGCCTACTCCACCGAGCGCCTCCTCCAGCTCTTGGCCCTCTATAACCGCGACCTCGAGCCCGAGCACACCACCAGCATCGACGCCGGAATCCAGTTTGGACTCTTCCGCTGCCTCAACCTCGATTTCAACTGGTATCGCCGCCAGACGGCCGACGCCCTCCTCGACGTGCCCATCGCCGCCAGCAATGGTTTCAGCATGATGAAGCGCAACATCGGCACCCTGCGCAACGACGGCATCGAAGTCTCAGCCTCCGTGAGCCTCAATGACCTCACCCCCGACTTCCGCTTCCGCCTCGGCGCCTCGTTTTCCTATAACCGCAACAAGGTCGTCGACCTCTATTACACCGACAAACTCTACACCAGCGAAAGCGCCCTGATTCCCGATTTCCAGGTGGGCCAAGCCTACGATATCCTCTACGGCTTGCGCTGGGGAGGCATCAACTCCGTGACCGGCCTGCCCATCTTCCTCGGCAAGGACGACCGCGAAATCGAGCCGGGAAAAACCGTGCTGACCCGCGACGACTTCGTGAGCCTCGGTCACCTCACCCCGCCCTATTCCGGCACGATCAACCTCTCCGTGGGTTGGCGCGAGTTTGAGTTGGATGCCGACTTCTACTGGGTGGGTGGCGGAATCCGTCAGTACAGCTACACCTACGTGCGCGACCGCGACTCCGCAAACCGCAACGCCATTGCCGGACTGACGCAAGACATGTGGTTCCAGCGCGGCGACTTTGACAAGAAATATTACTCGCCCTTCTATTCCTCGGCGGCAATCGAGGCCCTGTCGTATGCCAACACTCACAACACCGGCCGCAGCGACTATCTCCGCCTCTCGATGCTCTCCTTCCGCTATCGATTCCCCTCGCGGCTGCTCCAGCGCACTAACGGCATAATCAAATATGCCTCCGCCGCGCTCCAGGCCTCTAACCTCTTCACTATCACCCCCTATAACGAAAGCGACCCGGAGACCGGCCAACTCGGAGCCTCCATTCAGCCCGTCCTCACCCTCAACCTCAGCATCACCTTCTAAGCATGAACCGACTCCTTATATATATTATAGGTCTGACTCTTTTGACCGGATGCTCGCTCGACATCCCTTACGAGAATCAGTTTTCCGACCCGGAGGCTATCTCCTCGCCCCAAACGGCGCGCGAACTCCTCGGCTCGGCCTATGCCGCCCTGCCCAATCCGGAGCTCGACCTCGCCATTCTCTCCGATGATTTCACGCCCACCTACTGGGCCGCCGTCAACGCCTCCATGCAGAACCAATATAACTGGCAGCCGCAGGCCATTGAGGACCTCTCAACTGCCTATTGGAATGACCATTACGCCGTCATTGCCACCATAAACGCCCTCATTGAGCGCGCTAAAAAGATTGAAGACTCACCGACCATGCGCCGCATCCTCGGCGAGGCCTACGCCCTGAAGGCTTATTGCTATTTCCAGCTCCTGCAGGTCTATGGTGCCGGGCCGCAAGACCTTGACGCTGACGCCATTGTGCTCAAAGATGAGCTCGCCATGGCTAATCTGCCCCGCTCCTCGGCCCGCAAGGCCCTCGAGGAGATTGACCGCCTGCTCTCCGAGGCCATTCCCCTGCTCGAGGAAGGCCCGGCCATGTCGACCGACTGGCTCAGTCCCGACGCCGCGCTGACTCTCCGCGCCCGCGCTCGGCTCTATGCCGGAAAGTATTCCGAGGGCGCCGCTGATGCCGCTACGGTGCTCCAACGCCATGGGTATGAGCCATTTGCGGCCGGCTCTTACCTCGCACTCTGGCAGGGCGAACAATCCCCGGAACGCCTTTTTGCCACTAATTACCCGAACTTGGCCCAGTCCTTCTATCTCGGCATTGTCTACGACACTTCCGGCGGCGATTACTTCACCGTCTCCCCCACCCTTTGCGCCGCCTATGAATCTGACGATCTACGCGCCGCAGCCTCCGTCTTCCCCATGCAAACCACCTCCTTAGGCCTGCAAAATTGCATAGGAAAATATAACGCCATGCGCAAAAATCAGCGAGAAATCCGCCTGATAAACAAGCTCCGCCTCTCCGATGCCCTCTTTGCCTTCTGCGAGGCGTCGGCCCTCGGCGGAAACTACCCGCAGGCAGCGTCGGCGCTGAATAAATACCTCGAAAAGCGCGGCGCCACGAAGATTGACCCATCCCTGACCGGCAATGACCTCCTGAAAGTGATTCTCGCCGAAAAACAGAAAGAATTCCTCGGCGAAGGCTCCCGCTTCTTCGACCTCAAATTTTATCGCCACACAATCCTCAAAGGCTCCCGCATGAAAGCCGACGATTATCGCTGGCTCTGGCCCATTCCCCGCGAGGAATATCTCTATAACGACCTGATGACCCAAAACCCTCAATGGACTAAAACATCATTTAACTAATCAATAAACACTTAAACAATGAAAACAACCAAATTTTTAGCCTCTGCCGCCTCAATCCTGATGGCCGTGTGCATGGTTTCCTGCGAGAAGGACGATGACAAAGTCCTCTCAAACCATGTCTACCTCACCACCTCCGGCCCCACCACCCTCGTGCAGGGCTCCGAGGTTGACGTCGAAGTCATCATGACCCTCAGCCAGCCCGTCACCGAAGCCACCACCTTTGAAATGACCGCCACCGGCACCGCCGCCGAGGCCATTCAGTTTGACCCGCAGGCCGTAACCATCAGCGCCGGCACCAACATGGGCATCGTAAAAATCTCCGTTGACCCCGAAGTGGAGTTCACCGAACCCGCCACGGCAACCATCACCGTCAAGAACCTCAACGAGTCAAAATTTGACATCAAAGAGACCGTAACCATCACCATCGTGCCCCCTTCGCAGATCAGCGAAGCCGAAGCCGCTTTTGCCGCCGCATTTAAGGCCGCTAACGGCATTGACATTGCCCCGCTTTTCGGCGACCTCCAGCTCACCGGCACCATCGAATTCCCCGGCGGCGGCAACCTCACTGCCTTCACCGAGCCCACCACCATTCAGCTCAGCGGAGTGACCACCTTCCACCTCAACCCCGCCTCAACCATGGACGAAGTGATCCTCGACATGACCGCTAACCCCATGGGCATGAGCGACTTCCTGCTCGACACCTTCCGCAAACTCACCGTGGAAGATAAGGAATTCTTTGCCTCCGACGATGAAGACAACTTCGGCGGCCCCGAGCTCATGAGCCTCATCGCCTGGAATGAAAACTCCCCCGAGACCTTCACCGTGACCCTCCCCGGCCTCAAACTCAACATCGAACAATATGCCGAAAACGGCACCATCGAGTTCGTGACCGAAGGCGAAAACTTCTATCTCACCCCCGAGGGCGAACCCTTCCTCGACTCCGAGGGCGATCCCATCTACCTGTCATGGGCCGACAGCCGCATCGGCTTTGAATACTCCTACACCGCCTGGGACCGCAACCTCGCCAAAATCATCGCCGGCGACCCCACCGCCGTTGAACTCCTCGGCTATGGCATCACCGCCCACCCCGGCGCTTGGCTCGGCACCTCGTCCGTGCTCGAAGACGAATGGCTCTTGGAAGAAGACGGCGAAGTGAGCCTCTATTGCGAGCCCTCCGGCAGCATCGACTTCGCCAAAGGAACCATGACCTTCGAATTCCCCTTTGACCACTCTCAGCAGTATGGCTACTCTCGCGTCAAAGTAACCTACAAGTTCTAAAAATATTTATCATCCCCCGGTCGGAATAATCGAAAATGAAACGATTATTCCGGCTGTTTTATTTGCGCGGTTGGAAAATTTACGCTAACTTTGTAGTGTAAATTCATCACTTAACGAAACCGTGACTTCCTTTAAATATATTTTCTCAATATTCATCGCTCTCCTTTGCGGAGCCTTCGCCTCGGCGCGAGCCGAACTTTCTGACCCCATCGCCCTTCCCCCCGCGACTCTCGAGGGCCAGCTCCCTAACGGCCTGCGCTACTTGATTTTACCCTCCGATTTCCCCGCCGACCGAGCCGAATTTCGCCTCATATGGCAGGTGGGAGCCGTGCAGCAAGACGACAATCAGGGCGGGTGTGCCCACTTCCTCGAACACATGGCCTTTGGCGGCAGCAAGCATTTCCCCAATCGCGGCGCCGTGGCTTATCTCGAGTCACTCGGAATGAAATACGGCATCGACGTCAACGCCTTTACCGGCCATGACCGCACCATCTATATGTTTGCCGTACCCTCTGATTCACTGAAAGATACGGGCTTCGCCAAGCCCCTCTCCATAATCCGCGACTGGATGACCGACCTGACCATCAACCCCGCGCGAGTGGAGACCGAAAAGGGTATCATCCTCGAAGAATTGCGCTCCACTTTTCAGGAGGACCCCTTCTATGACCTCAAAATCGGCCAAAACCGCTTCTCCGAGCGCATGCCCTTAGGGACTCCGGATGAAGTCAAGCGCATGACGGCCAAGACTTTACGCGATTATTACCGGAAATGGTACATCCCCTCATTGGCCGCCATCGTCGTGGTGGGCGACGTCGACCCCGAGCTCACCGAAAAGGAGATTAAACGCCAATTTTCATCCATCAAGCCGAAAAAAGACCCCGGATTTCGCCGATATGACTTAGCATACTCGCCCGGCAAACAGATCCAACTCGACATTGACTCCCTGAACACCAACGAGCAAATCGAATACATCATTCCCCACCCCGGATTTGCCGTCCGCACCCTCGAAGACGCGCGCCGACGCGAGCTCGGAAACATCATTGTCAACGCCCTGTCGCGCCGCTTCAACGAGTTTGGAATCCATGCCGACGTCAGCGATGCGTGGTATCTCGGCAACACTAACCACTTGGTTTTCAGCGCCACGGAATCAAAGGGCGAACCCCTCGATTCGTGCGTCAAACGAATGGCCAACGAGGTGCAAAGCGCCTTGACCTACGGATTTGACGAAAACGAAATAACCTATCACGTCAACAACGCCATCCGCCGCATCGGCCGCCAAAACGCCACCGACGGCAAATCTTCCGCCCTCTGGTGTGACGATTTCAACGACTATTTCATCTCCGGCGACCGCTATCTGACCTCACCCGAGCAAATCCGCGAGCTCCAAGAGTCCATGCGCACCATCACCCCTCAGGAGGCCCACACCATGCTGACCGAATGGATGGCCCCGATGGATTCAACCCTCCTCGTGGCCCTGCAAACGTCCCCGCGCCATGCCCCGGACCGCGACCTTCAAACCGTCGAGGAATGGTGGAAAGCCGGCGCACGAAAGGCCCCGATGTTTTACGTCTTCATCGAGCCCGTGCAATCAACCATCGACACCATCCCCGCCCCGGAGGTGCTGACCCAGCGCCATCCGTTTGATTCTCAGATGATTGCATCTACCGCCGACTATGGCTCGCTCGGAATCCGACAGTATGACCTCGCCAACGGAATCCGCCTGCTCGTCAAGCCTACGGCCGACGACGGAAACGCCCTCTTCGCCTCCCTCGCCCCGGGCGGTTTGGCCCGGCTGACGCCCGAGGAAATGCCCGTGTATGGCGCCACGGCATCGTTTATCGACATGGGCGGAATTGCCAAAGCCTCCGAGGGCGTAAGCGACTATATGTATCAGAATAACATGGCGTTAGCCACGGCCTTGGAAAACGATTGGCACGGCTTCCTCGGCCAGTTTGACGCCACCCAAAGCCGCGAATTTTTCAACTTGGTCTACGAAAAAATCACCGATCCCGAGCTCTGTTATGAGGATTTTGAAGACATTCGCGAATCGATGATCGACGACGTGGGCCGCGAATCAAACCTCTCCCGAATGCTCAAACGCGACTCTGACCGCCAGCTCCTCGCCGCCATGAACCGCCTGATGGGCAACACCTTAGAAGCGCCCCTCGCCGTCCCTGACTCCATCGACCCCCTCGAATTTCAGCGCGATATCTACCGCAACATGAGCCTCGACTCAATCGCCGCGTTCTATAAAGGCCTCTACTCCGTGCCCCAAGGCAGCGTCTACTTAGTCTGCGGAAACGTCAATCCTGACACCATCGCCGCCAATTTCGCCGCAACCTTCTCCCGCCTCCAGCCGTTCCCCTCGTCCCGCCCGGAGAAAGTCACGCCCCTGAGTCTGCCCACTGACACTCTCACCCTCCGCTTCCCCAACGAAAACCCCTCGCAAACCGCCTTTGATTACCTCTTCTTCGGCCACTATGAGCCGGGGCTGCGAAACTCCCTGATTCTCAAGCTGATGAGCAACCTTCTGCGCAACCACATCATCGGCGACCTCCGCGAGCAGCGCGCCCTGGTCTACTCCCCCTTCGTCGACCTCTTCTACGAAGGCCAACCCCGCGGATATTTCTATTACGACATCAATTCTTCGGCCGAAAATGCCAATATGCCGCGCGTCCACCAAGCCGTCATGGAAGTCATTGACCACCTGCGCTTTACCGAGCCTGAGGCCGACGAACTCAACGCCATCAAGCGCGGCTGCATCATCGCCAAACGCGAGGCCCTGAACCCCTACTCTCCCGCAATGTGGCGCACTACCCTCCTCTCCCTGCTCAAAAACGGCGAAGAACTCGCCGACTTCAACGAATACGAAACCATCATCAACTCCATCACCCCCGAAGAAGTGCGCCAAGCCTTCCAATCGCTCATCAACCCGGACCTCTACGTGATCCTCTACATGAGCGACTCCCCCCTGCGAACTTTTTAATCCCCCGAGCCGTTATTAGGATAAAACAAACCCTTTTTAACAACTCAACTCTATTAAATCTATGGAAGACTTTGAAAAACTCATAAACAGCGACAAGCCAACCCTCGTTGACTTCTTCGCAACCTGGTGTGGCCCCTGCAAGATGCAAGCCCCGATTCTTGAAGAACTCAAGGCCAAAGTTGGCGATTCGGCCAACATCATCAAAATCGACATTGACCGCAACGAGGCCCTCGCTCAGAAATACCGCATCCAGTCCGTGCCCACCCTCATCGTGTTCCGCAACGGCGAACCCCAATGGCGCGGCTCCGGCCTCCATCAGGCCGACGACCTCTTGGTCCACATCCAGCGCTCATAACTCAACGCAAATCACCAAAATAAATCCGAGACCCCACCTCATCGGGCCTCGGATTTCGCATTCTTAAATTCTTTTTATTGAATCCTTATACGCTTGATACCAGCCGGTTAGCGTCTCCTCTTCAATCGGGGTGAGAGGGCGAAGAACGGGAACCAGGCTCATCGGGTGAACAAACGCGAAATTCCGCATCCAATCTTCGTAGGGGCCGAATTGAATGAATACTTCATCGTTGTCGGAGCTCGCATAGTCGTCGATATCGAGCCAATCTTCGATCGCGTTTCCCTCTCTGAGCCAGTAATTTATTTCCTGGCAATAGTTTTCATATCCTTCTTCAAGGCTCCTCGGCTCGGAAACGACAACGGCAAGTTTTGCCTCCTCTTTCCCGGTGCGCATATAGACGGGTTTACCCTCTTTAAAGGGTTGAAGTTCAGGCAAATGACCGAAGAATTTGCCATAGATCCCGGGGGTATGGTAATGAAACGACGAACAGGCCGCGCGCTGCAACAGTCGCCCTTGGCAATCATAAAGCCATTCATCCACCGGAAATTGCCGCGTGGCCACCTGGCCGAAGCCAAGGCGCTCAATTTTGAATGTCACATCTAAGTCGTCACACCTTCTGCTCATCATCTCAGCATGAGCGTCTTCAAAGTCGGCGTAATAACCGGAGGCAATGCGCGAAGATTTCGCGTCCATAATGCTCAGACGAAAACAGCCGGGAGTGTCAGGCAATGGGCGATTGCGCACCATCTCTTCAAATTCGCTGAAATCCATCTTGCTATCCTCAATCATCCGGCGGCGGGAAATAACTTTTTCGATTAAGGCGTAAAGGTGGATGAGGCCGGCATCGCGACACTGATGACCGAAATCGTCGACTATTTCGCAGAAACCCTCGGGGAGGATATCGCGAAGAAATGAGTAATGTGAGTCGCCGAGGAGTTCATCGGCCGAGGAGCATAATGCGGAGATATTCAGGCGATTATACCTCACTGAATCTTTGGCGTCAAAGTCGCCATATAGGGCGAGCACCTCGGGAGTGAGCGTATAAGTCTGCACTCCGTCCAAGCGCGGGCAGAAATACTTTTGCTCCTGATTGAGCCAACGCGCAAGCTGCCTCTGAGGGTCTAAGACGGGGTTGATGGCGATGACATCGGCCCCGTTAGATCGACACTCTAAAGCCATCCATCCGCCCAACGATGTCCCGATGATAATTTCGGGATTCTCCTTGTCAATCATCTCATTAATCACGCGGAGCGACTCCACGGGATTAGCGGTCAACTCGGGCGCAACGACCCGATAGCGACCCTTAAACTGCTCCTGTAACTGCCGCTGCTTGGACCCATTGGCCCCCGACATAAACCCATGCAAATACATCATCACGGGCTCCTTCTTATTCATATTCTTCATCATATCCATTAAATTTTCCCCACAAAGTTACAATTTTTCCCCCACCCCACCAAATCCATCTCATCCACACCCCAAAAAACAACTCTTAAAAGACTTATAAGAATTATAAACCCCACGCGAAATAACTGGGGTGGGCACCCGCCTCGGGTTGTCTTGGCCCGGAAAAAGTTGACTCTTAAAACGAGTCAAAATGAAGAATAATTATGATGAAAACGTTGGCATGCGAGAGTC